>DORQ01000023.1:373-12429 GCA_003514205.1 Acidimicrobiaceae bacterium | reverse complement strand
AACTGGAGCTCAGGCGAAGGCGGAGAAGGGCTGGCCAGCTGTTGCCCTGTTGCTCGTGATGGCCGCGCTGGTGCTCTTCGCCGTGGTGTTCATCGAGCAGGGTCAGCGTCGCATACCAGTACAGTTCGCTAAGCGCGTGGTTGGTCGCAAGATGTATGGCGGCCAAAGCACCTACATTCCGTTGAAGGTGAACCAGTCGGGCGTGATCCCCATCATCTTTGCGAGCGCCGTGCTCAACCTTCCGGTCCTGCTTTCCCAGGTGCTTCCTTCCAAAGGCTGGGGTGCATCGGTCAGTAGCTTCATTGACGATGTGTTCCGTCGATCTACACACCCGCTGTACCTGGTCTTTTACGGATTGCTGATCATCGGGTTCGCATACTTCTACACAGCAATTGCGTTCGACCCTATTCAACAGGCTGACAACCTCCGCAAGCAGGGTGGCTTTATTCCTGGAATTCGCCCCGGACCTCAAACAGAGCGATTCCTGAGCAAGACGCTCAGCAGAATCACGTTGCCCGGGGCGTTGTTCATTGCCTCCCTAGCAATCGTGCCAGCAGTAGTGATCGGATTCGTTCTGGGTGATGCGACCGGCAACATTGGAACGAATTTCGGCGGCACCTCGTTGCTCATTGCGGTGGGCGTTGCGCTAGAGACCATGAAGCAGATCGACGGCCAACTGATGATGCGCAACTATGAAGGGTTCCTGAACGCCAAGTGATGCACTTGCGTCGTTCTCGAGCAGGCCAGTAGGCATCCGATGTCGAATTCTCTTCGTCTGATTATCTTCGGACGCCAAGGTGCAGGCAAGGGCACCCAGTGTGTCCGTCTCGCAGCCCATTTCGGTATTCCACATATCTCTACCGGCGACATGCTTCGCGCGTCGGCAGCCTCAGGATCTGAGTTTGGCCAGCGCGTGAAGGCAATCATGGACGGTGGCGGTCTTGTCTCTGACGAAGTGATGGAGGGAGTGGTAGCCGAACGCCTGGCAGCTCCCGATGCGGCAGATGGTTTCCTTCTCGATGGGTATCCCAGGACGCCTGGGCAGGCTGCATTTCTCGACGATTTGTTGTCCCCACTCGGTGTCAGCCTCGCGATCAACCTCGAAGTTCCTGAATCAGTTGTGTTCGACCGAATCACCAAGCGTCGTGTGTGTGAACGTTGCGGAACCACCTATTCCGTCGGTGAGCCATCGGCAGAGTCGAATGTCTGCGCGAAATGCGGTGGAGCGGTGCATCAACGGGGAGATGACAGCCCAGACTCCGTGCGCAAACGCCTTGCGCTCTACGAAAGCCAGACTCAGCCACTGCTCGCCTGGTTTTCTGAGCGTGGAATACTTGTAACGGTTGACGGCGTTGGGGAGCCGGATCAGATAGCGAGCTCGCTCGTACAGGTGATCGTTCAACATGGCTGAATCTCGCCCCATTTGTGAAGGCCACTCGAAAGTGGCTACACTCTCACGCTGGTCTGTGCTACGTGCGAGCGAGTCTCGTTCAGAGGCATCGGATCAGCTAAGAGTCATCCGAGGAGGATGCTGCCCTGCCCAAGCCTAAAGAAGACGCGATTGTCCTTGAGGGGACAGTCATAGAGCCACTTCCCAACGCAATGTTCCGCGTCGAGTTGGAGAATGGACACAAAGTGCTCGCACATATCTCCGGAAAAATGCGAATGCACTACATCAGGATTTTGCCTGGAGACAAGGTTCAAGTGGAGCTCACTCCATACGACCTGTCCCGTGGCAGGATCACCTATCGATACAAGTAGTCGATAGCCAGACCCGGCGTTCAAGCGCCAGTAGTACCCAGATGAGCGTCACCGCTCGACCACCACAGACGGTTCTTCCGTCTTGAAGGAAGCACGATGAAGGTTCGACCAAGCGTCAAGAAAATCTGTGAGAAATGTAAGGTGATTCGCCGCCATGGTCGCGTGCAGGTCATCTGCGAGAACCCGCGCCACAAGCAGCGTCAGGGCTAAGGGAGGGTCTGGAATCATGGCACGAATTGCTGGCGTCGACATACCCCGCGAAAAGCGGCTGGTGATCTCGCTCACGTACATCTACGGAATTGGGCTGAGCAGCGCGGAGGATATCTGCGCCGCGACTGAGATCTCGGAAAGCACCCGAGTCCGGGATCTGACTGACGATGAGGTCAACAAACTCCGAAGCTATATCGAGGAGACGTTCAAGACCGAGGGAGACCTTCGGCGAGACGTCTCTCAGAACATCAAACGAAAGATGGAGATCGGCTGCTATCAGGGCCTCCGTCACCGCCGTGGACTGCCTGTCCGAGGACAACGCACCCACACCAACGCTCGTACACGTAAGGGTCCAAAGAAGACCGTTGCAGGTAAGAAGAAGGTCAGGAAGTAATGGCGAAGCCAGCAGCAGGGGGACGTCGTCCTCGCAAAAAGGAACGCAAGAATGTCAGCCACGGCGTGGTTCACATCAAGAGTTCCTTCAATAACACGATTGTGTCGATCAGCGATCTTGACGGCAACGTGATCTCATGGGCTTCAGCCGGAAATGTTGGGTTCAAGGGCTCGCGTAAGTCGACGCCATTTGCTGCACAACTTGCGGCGGAGCAGGCGGCAAAGCGTGCAATGGAGCATGGAGTCCGAAAGGTCGATGTCGTTGTGAAGGGCCCCGGCTCTGGGCGCGAGACAGCGATCAGGTCAGTACAAAATGTTGGCATCGAGGTAACTGGGATCAAGGACGTGACACCAGTGCCCCACAACGGTTGCCGTCCGCCGAAGCGACGGAGGAACTAATCATGGCTCGTTATACCGGACCAAAAGCACGCGTCTCCCGTCGCCTTGGCACAAACATCTGGGGAACTAAAGGCGAGAACATCGCCATGGAGAAGCGGCCATATCCGCCAGGTGAGCATGGGCGAACCCGCCGTCGGGGCAACGTCAGTGAGTACCTCCTGCAGATGCAGGAGAAGCAGAAAGTTCGCTTCACCTACGGCATCAACGAACGACAGTTTCGTACCCTCTACGCAGAGGCCTCACGAAAGACTGGAGTGACTGGCGAGAATCTCCTGCGGTTCTGCGAGTTGCGTCTCGACAACATCGTGTACCGCGCTGGGTGGGCAGCCACTCGTCCCCAGGCACGGCAGCTCGTCTCACACGGTCACATCGACGTGAACGGCCGTCGAGTGAACATCGCGAGCTACCGAGTTCGTAAGGGCGACGTTGTCCGCCTTCGCGAGAAGACCCGCAATCTCACCGTGATTCAGTGGAACATGGATGTTCTCGGGCGCACGCCGCCGGCTTGGCTGGAAACAGCAGATGGCGGGCAAGAGGTAGCAATCCGTGAGCTTCCGATTCGCGAGCAGATCGACACGCCCGTGCGAGAGCAGCTCGTCGTCGAGCTCTACTCGAAGTAACGAACTTGATGGCGCTGCTGAGTAGCGTCTATTGAAATCCCCACCACGCAAGACAATCGAGGTAGCGCAACTATGCTGATCATTCAGCGACCAACCGTCGAAGCGATCGATGAAGAAACAGACAATCGCCAAATGTTCTCCATCTCCCCGCTTGAGCCTGGGTTTGGACACACAATTGGCAACTCCCTTCGGAGGACACTGCTTTCCTCGATTCCGGGCGCAGCAATTACGCAGGTTCGTTTCGACGATGCTCTTCATGAATTCGACACCATCACCGGCGTCACTGAGGACGTGACCGACATCATCTTGAATCTCAAAGATGTCGTGCTGCTTTCCCACAGCGATGAGCCTGTGACGTTGCGCATCGACGCCCGAGGGCCTGGCGATGTAACCGCTGGAGACATTCAGACAACTGCCGACGTGGAAATCTTGAACCCAGAACTTCACATCGCAACTGTCAATGCGAAAGGGCGCGTTGCGGCAGATCTCACTATTGAGCGCGGTCGTGGCTACCTGGCAGCCGATTCCAGCCGGGGATCGGGAACAATCGGTGTCATTCCGGTCGATGCAATCTTCTCCCCAATTCGCCGGGTTGCATTCACAGTTGAGCCCACACGAGTCGAGCAGTCCACCAACTACGACCGGCTGGTGCTCGATATTCTTACCGATGGATCGATCACCGCACGCGAAGCCCTGGCTTCAGCGGGCGGTACCTTGCGAGCGCTTGTGCAACTCGTCGAGGAAATGAGCGATGAGCCGCAAGGCCTTGAGCTCGGCGAGGTTGGCACGGTGGCGGCCTCCTCCCCAGATCTTGACCTGCTGATTGAGGATCTCGACCTGTCAGAGCGTCCCCGCAATTGTTTGAAGCGAGCTCAGGTGAACACCGTGGGCGAGCTGTTGATGAAGTCAGAAGATGACCTGTTGGCGATCACCAACTTCGGTCAGAAGTCACTTGACGAAGTTCTCGTCAAGCTCGATGAGCGCGGCTTGGCACTGCGCGGTCGCAATTAGAGGTTGTTGATATGAGAGGTACACCCCGTAAATCACGTCGCTTTGGCGGCAGCGCAGGTCACCAGCGGTTGCTCATGGCAAACCTGGTCTCCTCGCTGATTGCAGCTGAAGGAATCGTGACCACTGAAGGTAAGGCGAAGGCTCTTCGGCCCATCGCTGAGAAGGTCATCACCAAGGCGAAGAAGGGCGGACTGCACAATCATCGCCAGATCCTGTCGTTCCTTGGCGACCAAGAGATTGCAGCAAAGCTGATGGACGAAATTGGTCCCCGGTATGCTGACAGGCCTGGTGGGTACACCCGAGTTCTGAAGCTCGGTCCGCGGCAGGGTGACAACGCCCCAATGGCGCGAATCGAACTCGTCTAGCATTGAGAGAAGCGGGTGTCGAGGATCTGCAATCCTCGACCGACGGCACGCAGAAATTGAACGAGGAGCCGATCCGGAGGGTTCGGCTCCTCGTCGCGTACGACGGAAGCCGCTTTCACGGGTTCGCAAAGAACCTGGGCGTGCAAACCGTTGCTGGAACGCTTGAGTACGCCCTGCAACGAATCTTGCGCCATCCTGTCTCCATCGTGGGGGCCGGTCGAACTGATAAGGGTGTGCACGCGTGGGGACAGGTCGTTGCCTTTGATACTCACTCTCCGCGTGTCGACCCCGAGAAGCTGATCCGAGCTTTGAATGGCCTGTGCGGTCCGTCGATTCTGGTTCGTGCCGCTGAATTCGCGGAGCCGGGCTTTGATGCGAGGTTCTCCGCTCGGTGGCGCCACTACCGATACACCCTCACCTCTCATCGGACGTCCAGCCCGTTCTTGAGTCCGTATATCTGGAGTGTCGGTCGTGACCTGGTTGTGGAGGACATGCAGCAGGGCGCTCTGGCGCTCGTTGGTCAGCACGACTTCTCATCGTTTTGCCGCACGCCGCCGTCCAAAGGCGGTTCGCCGACTCCAACCCTGGTTCGCCGAATTCACCAGGCAGCCTGGACCGAGCTGGACGAGGCCTATGTGAGATTCGACGTTGTCGCGTCAGCATTTTGTCACCAAATGGTACGAAGCCTGGTAGGCACACTGGTGGCGATGGGTACTGGTCGGCTTCGCTCGGAGCAGATGGGATCGATCATCAACTGTAAGGACCGCACGGCAGCTGGGGACTTGGCTCCTCCACACGGCCTGATGTTGTGGCAGGTTGGCTACGCAGATTTCGGTTCGCCCGATAGTGGGGCATTTGCCGAGGAGGCGACAGGCCCGATATCATCGCCAGTCGCGCTTGTCCCCAGTCGGGTTGCGTGAGTAAGTCGTCTCGGGATCATGATCTTGAGGTCGCGTTCTGTCCAATCTGGCGCTGTCGCCAAATCGGCTGCGCCACTGCGAAGTTGCCAGCACAAGAAGGTTTTCTGTGACCACGTACTCCCCCAAAGCTAGTGAGATCACCCGTGAATGGCACGTGGTAGACGCCGAGGGCATGGTCCTCGGACGCCTTTCAACTGAGGTTGCTCGGATACTGCGCGGTAAGCACAAGCCGATCTTTTCGCCACACATCGATACTGGTGATCACGTGATCATCATCAATGCGGCAAAAGTTGTCCTGACAAACGACAAGGCTTCGAAGAAGCAGGTCTATCGGCACTCCGGTTTCCCGGGTGGCTTGAAGAGCACCACCTACGCAGAGCTCCTGACCTCAAAGCCTGAAGAGGCTGTCCGCCGGACTGTTCGAGGCATGTTGCCAAAGAACCGCCTTGGTCGTCAGATGCTGGGCAAGCTGAAGGTGTATGCGGGGCCGACTCACCCTCATCAAGGTCAAAAGCCACACATCCTTACGGTCGACGCTGCCCGCGCCCGGTCGTAGTCGCTGATACTGAGAGTTCACGGAGCAACAAGACATGTCTCACCCACTCGTGCAATCAACCGGTCGTCGGAAGCGAGCTGTTGCCCGCGTTCGATTCCGCCCTGGAACCGGGACAATTACGATCAACAAGCGGCCGCTTGAGGACTATTTCCCCAACGACACCCATCGGATGATTCTTTCGGAGCCGTTGAAGATCTCGGAGAATACCGAGACCTACGATATTGACGCGACTATTCACGGCGGTGGCATTGCTGGGCAGGCGGGCGCGATGCGTCTTGGAATCGCTCGAGCCCTCATTGCTCTTGATGGCGAGCTTCGTCCTTCAATGAAGCGAGCAGGGTTCCTGACCCGCGACGCACGTGAGAAGGAGTCGAAGAAGTACGGCCTCAAGAAGGCTCGTAAGGCACCGCAGTACTCCAAGCGCTAACGAGGCTCAGATGCGCTTCGGAACCGATGGAGTTCGAGGTGTAGCAAACGCGGCCCTTACTCCCGAGTATGCGCTAGCGCTCGGGAGGGCCACGGCGAGGGTCTTTGCAACGCAGGTCGTAGTTGGCAGGGATACACGGCGATCCTGCGACCTGCTGGAAGCAGCCTTTGTTGCAGGAGTGTGCGCTGAGGGTTCAGATGCTGTTCTGCTCGGAGTGATCCCAACTCCTGCAGTTGCAATGTACTCCCAGCGAGACGCTTGCGCTGGGGCGGTCATCTCGGCATCGCACAACGGTTTCGCAGACAATGGAATCAAGATTTTCGCGCCAGGCGGATTAAAGCTCCATGACGATACTCTCGTGCAGCTCGAGAACGCTGTAGCTGAGGTCTTGGCGGGTGTCGAGCCATCCACCGCACCGACGGGGCCAGCAGTTGGTGTTGTGAAACTGGTTTCGAACGCTGCCGAGGAGTTCGCGAGACACGTGGTTGATGCGATTCAGCATCGATCCCAGCTTGGAGCGTTGCCGTTGACGGGCCGAACAGTGGTCCTCGATTGCGCACATGGCGCCTCGTATCAGGTAGCTGGAGAGGTGTTCTCAGCGCTTGGTGCCGAGGTTGTTCTGCTGTCCTCGGCACCCAACGGAACTAACATCAACGAGGGTTGCGGCTCGACACACCCCGAGGCACTCCAAGCAGCGGTCCGTGAGCATCGGGCGATGATGGGCCTTGCTTTTGATGGGGATGCCGACCGAGTTCTAGCCGTGGATGATCATGGGGAACTGGTCGATGGCGACCAGTTGCTTGCCCTTCTTGCTGTAGACCTTCAGGCAAGCGGCGACCTCGCTCAGGACACTGTCGTCGTAACGGTGATGAGCAACCTCGGGTTCCTCAAAGCGATGGAGGCCAACAACATCACCGTCGTTGTCACTCCCGTCGGCGACCGATTCGTGCTTGAAGCGCTCGCGGAGGGCGATTTTGTCCTCGGCGGAGAGCAGTCGGGTCACATCGTGATCAAGCCCACAAGTTCGACAGGTGATGGAGTACTTGCAGGTGCCCACGTGGCACTCTTGGTGGCGCAGGCGGGCCAGCCACTGTCGCAGCTCGCAGGTTCATCGATGCAACGCTTTCCGCAGATCCTGACCAACATCGCGGTGCCGCAGCCAATGCCCGATATCGCCGATCGTATCGCAGCTCAGATCGAGCACTCGGAGAGCCAGCTTGGAGGCGCCGGGCGAGTGCTCGTTCGGCCAAGCGGAACCGAGGCGCTGGTGCGGGTGATGGTCGAAGCAATGGATCTGGCACTCGCTGAGGAGGTTTCTGCACGACTGGCTGATGCAGTTCGCGTAGCCGTCTCCTCCGCCTGACGGGCACCTCAAGGTCTCACTGAGTTGCGCCGAGGTGTGATATCGGTCCGTCAGGTGTGCCGAGTCGAAGACCTCCCCTACACTGGACCATCGCTGAGAGTTGAAACTGGCGAAGGTCTTTGGAGCATGTATGTGTGGGATTATCGCGATTATTCGTCGTCAACGAGAGTTGCAGCTTGTTGCTGCGGAGCCAGTAACTGAGGAGCTCGCTGCGGCCCTCCGGGCGCTTGACGGCGACACCACCGCAGCAGCGTTGAACCAGGCCGCCACTCACCTGGAGTCAGTGAATCTTGATCTGCGCCCCGTTGCTGGCGCTATCTCCCTGGTTCGCAACAGTGCTCTTGAGAGCCAGGTTCGCAACGTCATGGACGGCATCGCAGCGCGTATTGTCCTGCTTGAGGCTGAGCTCGATGCTGAGCCCGAGATGCTTGTGGGCACGCTTGAGACCATCAATGCAGCGATGCTGCGATTGAAAGATGCGGCCTGGGCGGTGCAACGTGATCGACTGGGAGCAGCAGCCTCGCTCAAACGACTTGCACCGGCGGACTCGCCAGATTCGGTCCTTGTGGCGATGTTCAGTCTGCACCAAGCCCTTTCTTCGCTTGACCGCCTCGAGGTCCGCGGTCGAGATTCTGCTGGAATTGAATTGGTGGTGTCGGGCCATGGTTTGCCGCTTCATGATCCGCAGCTCGCGGATGAGATTGCCTCCCGCTGTGAACCCACCTTTGTCTCGCGTTCGCTTCGAATCGAGGGAGACAACGCAGTCTTTGTGTACAAGGCCGCCTTCGAGATCGGTGAACTCGGCGATAACACCGCCGCGCTGAGGGAGGCGATTCGTACTGACCGCCTCCTTCTCCAGGCGCTCAGAAACCCGAGCTCAGAAGTGCTCGTACTTGGACACACTCGATGGGCCTCTGTCGGGATCATCTCGGAACCAAATGCTCACCCTCAGTGTTCTGATGAACTCGTTGGTTCCGGGCCACTAGTGACTGCGGTATTGAACGGCGATGTTGACAATCACGCGGACTTGGTTTCGTCCAAGAATCTCGCCATCCATCCCTCCATTACCACCGATGCGAAAGTGATCCCAGCAGTGGTCAGTCGTCAACTCGCCCTTGGAGCGAGCCCGGTCGACGCGTTCCGGGACAGCGTCGCAGCGATGGAGGGCTCTGTCGCGATCGGACTCAGTGTTGCTTCCACCCCTGAGCGGCTGCTGCTGGCGCTGCGAGGCAGCGGTCAAGCGATCTACATCGGTCTTGCCGATGATGCCTTCATCGTCGCTTCCGAGCCATATGGCGTGGTTGAGGAAACCGCAGAATTTGTCAGAATGGATGGGGAGACCCCTTCTGACCCTGAGAATCCAACAGCCACTCGTGGTCAGATTGTCGAGCTATCAGCCGAGCGGGCCGGCACCATTGAAGGAATCCATCGGTGGTCATATGACGGTAGCGAGTTGCCCGTCACAACGGCCGAGGTAGTCAAGGCAGAGGTGACCACCCGAGATATCGACCGCGGCGAATTTCCTCACTATCTGTTGAAGGAAATTGGCGACGCGCCGAGTTCGTTTCGAAAGACGCTCCGAGGCAAGCTGGTTGAACATGAAGGCCTGATGTCGGTACGGCTGACCGGGGCAACGTTGTCCGAGGAGATCTGCTCTCGGCTCGCTGATGGGTTGATCACACGAGTCCTCGTGATTGGACAAGGTACTGCCGCCATTGCGGGGGAGGCATTAGCGCACTTGTTAAACGATCTCGTTTCGGATTCTGAGCTTCGTGTGCAGGCGCTACCCGCTACCGAACTCAGCGGGTTCCACCTCCGTCGTGACATGTCCGACACGCTCGTCGTGGCCTTCAGCCAATCTGGGACTACCACAGACACGAATCGAACTGTGGACCTGATCCGCGTTCGCGGTGGCAGCGTGATTGCGGTGGTGAATCGACGAAATAGTGACCTCGTCGACAAATCTGATGGTGTGCTGTACACCTCCGATGGCCGCGACGTGGAAATGAGCGTCGCGTCGACGAAGGCATTTTACGCGATGATTGCCGCGGGCCTCCTCCTTGCGAGTGCGATCTCCGACATCGTGCCAAACGGCGTCAGGTCCTCAGAGCCGGATCAGCAATCTCTGCTGCGGGCGTTGCGAGACCTGCCTGAGGCAATGATCGTTGCAGGTAAGACCCGACCACACATTGCCGAGGTAGCTTCCAGTTTCGCTCCCCAGCGACGGTATTGGGCGATCGTCGGAAACGGGGCGAATCACATTGCCGCTCGCGAGATCCGCGTGAAACTGTCCGAGCTTTGCTACAAGGCAATCGCCTGTGATGCCACTGAGGATAAGAAACACATCGATTTGTCTTCCGAACCGCTGATCTTGGTCTGCGCCTCGGGGCTTGAGGGATCCACTGCTGATGATGTCGGCAAGGAGGTCGCAATTTTCAAGGCCCACAAGGCGGCTCCAATTGTCATTGCGACGGAGGGTTCCTCAGCGTACCCATCTGCCTTGGCAGTCTTGAGCGTCCCTCGGACGGACCCACGTCTGGCCTTCGTCTTGTCCACTGTGATCGGTCATATCTTCGGATATGAGGCCGCATTGGCGATTGATGCTCAGGCACACCCTCTGCGAGAGGCCCGCGGCGCTATCGAGCGGGTCGTCACTGATCGGGCGGAGCACCTCGCCACGGGTCCCTTAAGTGACGACGTCATCTCTGGTCTCCGTTCCGAACTTGCCCCCATCGGCCAGCACTTCGCTGAGGGGTTGCGACGAGGGGATTTCAACGGCCACCTCGAGGCCGGAACTGCCGTCCGACTCGCTGCGTTGTTTCGGTATGCGGCAGGCGTTTCCCCACTGGACGTGTATCAGAGCGAGTTTGGAAAAGTTGGTACTCCGGCAGTTGTTCTTGAAGATCTAACAGATGCGCTGACCTCGGCGATCGAGGAACTCACACGACCGGTGGATGCGATTAAGCATCAGGCGAAGACAGTCACCGTGGGGATCAGTCGCACCGACGAGTCGCTGATGGAGATTCCTCTCGTTGAAGAGACCTTGAAGGCTGGAGCCCCTCGCGACAGGCTGTCGTATTCCACGCTTCGAACGCTGGCTGGTCTCGACCCGCTCGTGGTCGAGGTCAAAGGTTTCACTCGGTATCGGGTTGAGAATGCAGAGGGAGACGAGGGAAGTGCAGTGGTGGTGGACCGTGGAGGTGTGGCTGCACAGTTGGCCTCCCGCACTGCCCGCGATCCTCGTCTGAAGGGAACCAAACACCTCGTGGCGCGAGAGAAGGAGCTCATGGTGGCTCGCGGTCGTTCAGACTCTCGAACCGTTGTGATCATCCCGGAGACCAAAGACGGCCTGACAACTGGGCTTACCCTGCTCCACGTGCAGTTTGCCGACCGACTGCCAGCTAGCACCATGCGGGCGGCACTTGGCGGGTACCGGCGAAGGTATCAGGCGCTCAGAGATGCCGTGACTGAAACCGAAGAGACCTTCCGCGAGGACCTTCTGGGCGAGTATGAAGTGATCGACCTGTTGTGCGAACCGATCCTTGACCTTGCCGACCGCTGGCGACCATAGCGTTGTGCGCCGGTGAGTCCATCGAGCGATGTCAGCGGTGGTGCACCGGCTGGAATTCGAGCGGTCGGTACCGACTTCGTGTCGGTGGCGCGGGTTCGCGAGGCGCTTGCTCGGCAACCTCGGCTGAAAGCCGTATGTTTCACCAGCGCTGAGATTGAATACTGCGAACTCAGCGCGGACCCGGCCGAACGATTCGCCGCGAGATGGGCGGCGAAGGAGGCAGTTCTGAAGTGCCTGGGCGGAATGCAAGCACGATCGGACTTTGCCGAGATTGAGGTGTGGAAGGCCACGGACGGTGCGCCTGGCCTGCGGTGTTCGGGTCAGGTCCTAGGTCGAGCGATGGCGGCGGAGATCGCGTGTTGGCATCTGTCGCTCTCCCACGATGGCGGCTTCGCCGTAGCTTTCGTCATTGCTTCTTGAGTTCTCGGCTCGCAGCGCGAGTGGTTCCAGAGCGAGTGGT
>DORQ01000023.1:0-248 GCA_003514205.1 Acidimicrobiaceae bacterium | reverse complement strand
TGGTTCCAGAGCGAGTGGTTCCAGTGCATGGCCTCGGGGCAACACAACGAAAGAGGGACCAGGCCGCGAGGCCTGGTCCCTCTTCCTCATGCACCGCTTGGGGGGTGGGTCTCTCCGAACTGGTGCAGATGTTGGCAACCCCTTACTGGTGCTTCCCGATGGTTACCAGTTCCTTCTCATCCTCTGAGTCCTGGGCGGCCCTGACCAGTTCCCGGTCAGTCAGTTCGATGACGGGCTCGTCTCGGAGT
>DORQ01000083.1:5066-7145 GCA_003514205.1 Acidimicrobiaceae bacterium | reverse complement strand
TTCGCCTCCGCCCACAGGCCTGGGCGAGAATTCGTGGCGAGCGCGGCTGTTTGGATCGGTGGAGTACTTCTGGTTGTGGATCGCCCAGGTGGTCACCGCTTTTGGTGACTGGGTGGGGTTCTTTGCCATTACCGCATTGGCGGCAACCATCTCCAAGGCCCCAGAAGCAGCAACGGCGTTGGTCCTTACTGCTCGAGTTGCTCCGAGCTTCGTGTGTGGCCCAGTGATGGGCATGCTCGTCGATCGGTTCGATCGCAAGCGGCTGATGCGGATCGCGGATCTCGGTCGAGCGCTGGTGTTCTTGCTCTTGCCGTTTGTTGATTCGGTGATGGGTCTGATCCTTGCCTCACTCGTTCTCGAGATTCTCACGCTGCTGTGGTCGCCGGCGAAGGAGGCACTCGTTCCCTTGATCGTGCCTCGCGAGCGGCTCACTTCAGCGAACTCGCTCGCGATCCTGGCCGCCTACGGAACGATGCCCCTTGCGGGGTTGGCTCAATTCGGGTTGAAGGAGTTGAACGACCAGGTGAGCGGGGCGGGCTGGCTGAGATGGGGAGGCGCTGCTGGCGAGACTCAATTGTTGGCTTTCTACTTTGACGCTGCATCGTTTCTTGTCACAGCACTGTTGGTGTGGCGATGTGTGCGTACTCCGTCGCGACCTCCAGTGAAGGCGCCCGATCAGGAACGTGCTGCTGTGGCGTCTCCACTTCGATCGGCGGTTGGAGAGATACGAGAAGGTTGGAGGTTTGTTCTCAGAACCCCCACCGTCCGCGGGGTCAATATCGGGCTCGGGGCAGGCCTACTCGGCGGTGCCATGCTCGTGCCCCTTGGTCCGACGTTCGCCCGAGAGGTGATTGGTGACTCGAATGCCTTCTCGTTGTACATCACTGCGTTGGGATGTGGAGTGGCCCTTGGCGTGGGTGCTCTCACGGCGTTACAGGACCGAATCAACAAGGAGCGGTGCTTCGTTCTCGCGTTGGGCCTCAGCGGAGTCTCGCTGTTGATTGGCGTGTCGATGTCAACGTTTTGGCTGTCGGCGGGAGGGGTCTTTGGTCTTGGTCTCGGAGCAGGTTCGGTGTACGTCCTTGGGTTCACATTGCTCCAAGAGGGAACGAGCGATGAGCTTCGTGGACGAACCTTCTCTACGCTGCTGAGCAACGTGAGATTGTGCGTACTTGGCGCGATGGTTGCTGGGCCAGGCATCGCAGCTGGGCTCGGTCCGCTCCTGAAGATGGGCAGCGGACACGGCGCAACGGTTGACTACCCAACGGTCACAGTGTTGGGTTTGGACTATCCCATTCCTCCGGTGAGGGTCACCTTGTGGATTGCAAGTGTGGTGATCATCTTGGCCACGCTTCTTTCAGCGAATAGCATCATCGGCGGCCGAGCACTCGACTCGTTGGTTGCATCAGACAAGGCGGAGCCTCATGATCCAAATCACCCGCTGTAGATCATTGCCTCGCTCATGTGCGCCTCAAGTTCGATGATCGGCAGCTTTATCGCCTTCGAGGGTGGCGAGGGGTGCGGTAAGTCAACCCAGGCACGAATTCTTGCCAATGGTCTCGATGCAGTGTTGACGCGAGAGCCAGGGGGAACAGATATCGGTGCCCGTCTGCGGGCCATCCTTCTCAATCCCCTGACCAAGGATCTGTGTGTTCAGGCAGAGGCACTGCTGATGGCGGCGGACCGAGCCCAGCATGTTCACGAAGTGATTCGTCCAAACCTTCACGCGGGCCGCCACGTGGTGAGCGATCGCTACCTGTACTCCTCTGTTGCCTATCAGGGAGGCGGGCGCGGCCTTCCTGGAGACGACGTGCGGGAACTGTCATTGTGGGCAACTGAGCGCCTTGAGGCGGATCTGGTGATACTGCTCGATTTGGCGCCAGAAGTTGCCCAGCTCCGTCTGGATCGCGAACTTGATCGCTTTGAGTTGTCGACACATCAGTTCCATGAAGCCGTCCGGACGAGCTTCTTAGAGCAAGCAGCGGCGGACCCGACGCGATGGGTAGTGCTCGACGCTTCGTGTTCGGTCGAAGATCTTGAGAACCAGGTCGCTGCAGTGGTGTTTGAACGACTTGGTCT
>DORQ01000083.1:3596-4838 GCA_003514205.1 Acidimicrobiaceae bacterium | reverse complement strand
CTCCGGAGATTGTTGTAGCGCTTGACGAGGCTTGGAGCCACTGCATCGGCAATAGTTCGGTTGTTCAGCAGATGCGTCGCGCTGCGGCATTTCCGAACCACGCATACCTCCTCATCGGTCCAAGCGGGGTTGGTTCACGTCAGGCGGCGCGGAGTTTTGCGGCCGACTTGTTGGCACGCTCAGCCAAACCAGCCCTTGCGGATCGCCAAGTTCGACTTGCGCTTGCGGAGCAACATCCGGCGCTGGTGGTGTTCGAACGGGTGGGCGCGTCGATCTCGGCAGATCAGGCCCGGGAGATTCAACGTCGTGCGCAACTCAGCCCACCTGAGGGCTCGGTCCAGGTGTTGCTCCTGACGGACTTTCATCTGGTGAGCAGCGCAGCACCCATCTTGTTGAAGTCGATCGAAGAACCTCCGCCCGGCACGATATTCATCATCCTGGCCGACCATCTCACACCCGAGCTCACCACCATCGCTTCGCGCTGTGTGCAGTTCGAGTTTCACCCATTGAGCGATGCGGAGATCCTCGAGGAGTTGCATCGTTGTGGGTTGCCTTCCGAACGGGCCCGGGCGGTGTGTCGCGTTTCTGGCGGCTCATTAGAACGCGCTCGTCTGCTAGCTACTGATGATGCCGTGATGGCTCGACAGGAGTTCTGGCGAGGGCTGCCGGATCATCTTGCGGGGACTGGAAGTTCGGCATACCAGCAGACGCTTGAGGCAATTGCACAGATAGACACGGTGCTCGAGCCGCTTGCGGCTTCTCACTCGGCCGAAGTAGCGGCCTTTGCACAACAAATCGAACTCACTGGGCAGAAGAAGACCGCGCAGAAGGAGCTCGATGCTCGCCATGCTCGGGAGCGGCGCAGAGTTCGATCTGACGAACTCAGCGCCGGGCTAGCGGCCCTCATGGATCGGTACCGAGCAGAAGGGGTCGATCGCCCTGAGTTGTACCTACGGGCGGCTTCAGAGGTTGCGCAGTTCGAGCGGTCCTTGGCCTTCAATCCCTCTGAGGAGTTGGCCCTCGCTGCGCTCCTGTTGCGACTCCCGTTGTTGGGGCCAAAATAGTCTGGTCGGCTATTCGCGGTCGCCCTGACTGTCACACGGCGCTGATCTACTCCTAACGTGGAGGCGTGACTGCAGTGGCCCGAAATACTTCCCTCCGAGTTTCCATCGTTGTTTTGGTGCTCAGTATTGGGGTCGCCGGGGCGTGTTCAGGTACGGCCACTACCAATCGAGGTGAAGC
>DORQ01000083.1:1853-3361 GCA_003514205.1 Acidimicrobiaceae bacterium | reverse complement strand
GAAAGCACCACCAGCCCTGAGGCGATGCCGACTACCGCTGCTCTCCCACCAGACGGCGCCTCAGCAGCACCAGCGGCAGATCCATCCGTGGCGGACCCGGCGGTTGCGCCCGCCCCTGCCCCCGTCGTTCATGCGGATTTTGTCGATCCGGCTGCAGGGCCTAGCTCGACCGGCGATCTTGCATCGGGTGACAGTGGTGGACAACCCCCAACGGCGAAGCTGCCCGATGCTGGTTGGATCGGCTTTGGTCTTCCTCAACCCGGAACGGGATTCAAGACCTTCGAAGCCGACACGTCCTTTGATGGCAAGGGCAAATTCGTCGCTATCACCTTCGATGATGGTCCATCGCAGTACACACCAAGGATTCTTGAGATCTTGAACTTCCTTTCGGTGAAGGCCACCTTCTTCATGATCTCCAAACAAGCTCCAGCTCATGCTGGGCTTGTGCAACTGATGGTTGCTGGGGGGATGAGAGTTGGTGCACATACTCGCAATCACCCTCACTTGCCCGAGGTCCCTGCGGATCAACAAGCTGATCAAGTGTTGGGGTCGGCTGATGTGTTGGATCAGGTCATTGGGGCACCAACCGTGCGGTGTTTCCGTCCGCCCTATGGCGAGTTCGACCAGAACGTCATCAACCTTGTGGGTAGTCGAGGGTTGTCCACGGCCATGTGGTCGATTGATTCCAGAGACTGGTCGAAGCCTGGGGCGGCCACAATTGTCCAGACAGTGTTGTCACAGGTGCGAGATCGGTCGGTCATTCTTTTGCACGACGGTGGCGGTGACCGCACGCAGACAATCGAAGCCCTGCCGTGGATCATCCAGGCGGTTCGTAACCAGGGTTATCAGATCGTGCCGATCTGTTGACGAAATCTGCTCGATAATTGGCCGATTGTTGCCACGTCGCTGGTAGATTGTCCGGCGCGCCCGGGTAGCTCAGACGGCAGAGCAATTCACTCGTAATGAATAGGTCAGGAGTTCGATTCTCCTCTCGGGCTCTTTCACAACCCCCAAAGAATGGGACAGTTGGGCCATATGGAGCGGGCCGTGATGCGAAGCACCGATGGTCCATCCCGCGTTCATCCCGCGAACCCTGCGCATTCGTGAAACGTTGGCTGCGTGAGTGATCATGAAGCCATCCTGCCATCTCAACCCCAGCGAGGTTCAGTTGTTCGTGCGGTCAGCGTTCGATCTGCACAGGGCATTCGCCGGTGATGAAGCTGTTCACCGTGATCCCACAACGTCGACCGCACGTCCATCGGTGTCTGCGCACCCGACTCTTGTGCGACGGGCGTGTCAGACCGCGAGAAGTTCGGCGTCGAGATGCCATAGGTCACTCGTGATTGCGCACCCGCTTCCGGTGTCGATCCGAACCTCGACGCTTAGCGTGTGCGTCCCTGTCGTCACCGCCTTCGACCCCTGCACGGTTGTCGAAATTTCGGACTGAGTTGTCACTGTGGATGGCCACGCGGCGAGCATTCCGGTAGCAACTTGTGTTCCGTCGAGGA
>DORQ01000083.1:1441-1632 GCA_003514205.1 Acidimicrobiaceae bacterium | reverse complement strand
GTCGCGGTGGCGGACGGCAACGGTTCCCAAAGACCGGTTCCTGCAAGGTCGATCCGCGCCGGGTTCGACACAAGTTTCGCGTCAAGCGTCACCCCGCCAGGACCGGTGGCACCGCCAGGTTCGGTCGGGGTACACGACCCCACGAAGTACCCGAGCATGAGTACTGACACGATGGCGATCATGGTCTGTCG
>DORQ01000083.1:0-1186 GCA_003514205.1 Acidimicrobiaceae bacterium | reverse complement strand
TGACTGCACGACTTTCATCAGATCGGTAGGGTTTCGGCCATGACGACCGAGCAGGGCCTGCCGTGGGAAGACGACCGCTTGATAGAACCCCTCGACAACGAATGGACCGTTGGGTGCCGGGCACTTCAAACGTGGTGGCGTCAGATCGTTCTCGGCCTCGATGACTACGGCCCTCATAGAGCTAAAGTGCCGGACCGACTCGTTGGCTCGATGCTCCCGTTGAACGCACCCCGTGGTTCCAACTTCTACCCCGGCGTGATTGACGAAGTTGACTTCCGGCTCGACCAGAAGGGATGGGGCGGCATTGCGAGCAGGGACCGGCTCTTCCGAAACCTGTTGTCATCCCAGCCGATGGCGTTCAACATATTCGGCTACTTGAAATGGCAGCCCCAGGCGCTGCTGACGTGGGTTCGGTCGCTAGGAATCGGTGCCGACGAGATCGTCGACGTACGGATCGAGTGGGCACCACCGAAGAAGGCGCATTTCGACGGCGGGTCAGCGTTCGACGCAGCCATCTTCTACCGAAGCGACAGGTGCGACGAGGGCGTCGGCCTGATCGGTGTTGAGTGCAAGTACCAGGAGGACCTCGCCCAGCAGTCGCTCCCGGCATCCGGCCAGTTGAACAAGTACCTCGAATGGACCCGAAAAAGCGATTATTGGCGGCCAGGAGCGGGCGATCGGCTATGCAATAAGTCGCTGGTCCAACTCTGCTTAAACACGCTGCTCGCCCAATCCTGTGTCGCAAAAGGCGAGGAAGCGGACTTCGAGGGTGGTGCGCTCCGTATCTGCGAAGCAACAGTCGTGATGATGCCGCTCGCCGCTGACCGCAAGGCGTTGGAAGCCACCGCTGCGGTGCGGTCCCAACTTGTTGAGCCTGAGCAGTGGCTCCGATGGTCGCCGTACGAGGCGGTCATCGACGCTGTCGCCGATCACCGTGAGGTTGCTGAGTGGGCCGCGTGGATTCGAACCCGGTACACGGATTTCAGACCCGTTGCTGATGGACTCAGACCTGATGACCCGCGCCATAGCAGGGACCCCGTTGGGGATGCGATGGTGCGCGCACGCTCCGAGTTCGCAGGGGCCCTTTACGACGCACGGGCGATGGCCGGACGGGTGCTCGGACTGTCAGATGGAAGCGGTTCGGTGTTGCAGCAGATCGCGGAGGGTGAAACCGTTGGTTGTTCCT
>DORQ01000272.1 GCA_003514205.1 Acidimicrobiaceae bacterium | reverse complement strand
CCTCAGTGCTCATTCTCACTACTGTTGCAGAAATCCGGTCAACGATGGAACCAACTGGCGACGCCACACAAACCGGGCCAACGAAGAACTCACGAGGTCATGGGACGAACTCACTAGGTCATGGGACGAACTCACTAGGTCATGCAAGGTAGATGCCGTGGGCAAAGCCGAGGGACAGAACGAGTGCAGCCAACGAACTCGCCCCGAAATAGCTGACCCGCTGCCAGAGGGGAGCACCACTCAGCCGTTCCGCAACAAGGACGAAGGTGGGAAACAAGGCCAACACATACCGACCGCTCCCCATGAAGTCTTTCGAGCCATACAGCGGTAGAGCCACCAGCACGAGGGTGAAAATTCCGTAACGCCAGCCGAACCTGCGGCCCACAAAGGGAACAGAGGCCAGACCAATCAGCAGGAACGCAGCCTGCAACGTGGTGGTCAGCACGAACGCTGGACGGGAGAAGGCAAACAAGTCACGAAAATATTGGTCCTTCAACAGCGTCAGGGCACCGCTTGGTTGGCCCCAGTACTGCTGTACCCGGGAAAACAACAAGGGGTCGCCGAAACGAACAGCGAGATAGGCCATGTAGCCACCGAGCCCCAGCGCCGAGATTGCGGGTGCGAGGAGTCGGGGTTTCAGCACTGAGAGGTTGAGCCGGTTCGGAACATCGAATCGACGGAGCAGCCGCATTCCCCGTGCCTCTGCCACCTGCAGCACGCCGCCGACTTCCAAGCCACCAACAACGAGACACGCGATGACTGCAAGCCCCGTTGGGCGGGTTGCCGACGCGAGCGCACCAAGAAGGCCAGCAGCCACGTACCTCCTGCGTTCCAACATCACGCAGGCCCAGACCGTTGCGCCGAGGAAGAGGCCGTCGGAGTATGCGACTCCAAACACAAACCAGGCATATGGAAAGAGCAGCATCATCGACAGAGCGATCCAGGTTGCGCGCTGGCTGACGCCACGAATTCGGCACCATGTGGCGATCCCGCAACACGCGGCGCAGGCGCCAAGGACCGTCAGAATCATCATGGAGTTGACCGTGTCGCCGACAAACCATCGCACCACTCGGGCCAGGATCGGGTACGCGGGAAAGAAGGCGACATTGGATTGCTGTCCGGGCGAATAGGCATAGCCGTTCTCAGCAATGCTCCAATACCACCCACCATCCCATCGGAACGCCCCATCGAGAACCGATTGGCCCCGCCACGGGGCAATCGGTGGGGACGAAACCGAACGGACCGGCCACAACGTGATGCCCAGCCAAAACACGCCCAGCATCACACCGAGATGCGCCATATACCGAGCTGCCACTAGAGGCAGCGAGAAGGCATTGAATCGGCCCGCAGCGTTTACCTCGCTGGGGCTCATTTGAGTGTCCGCCACGACAGATGAGGCTATCGCCTCAGTCGCTCGAAGTAGCTGCAGTTAGGCTTGGCCACCAGAGGTTTCGGTCACGCTTTGCTTGCCGGCCCGAATCCAGGGCATCAGTGCTCGGAGTTCCTTGCCGACCTTCTCGATTTGGTGCGCCTTGCCTGCCTCTTCGAGCGCGTGGAACTTCTTGCGGCCAGATCGGCTTTCAGCAATCCACTCCTCAGCGAATTCGCCTGACTGAATCTCGCCGAGCACCTTTCGCATCTCATCCTTCACTGCTGGGGTGATGATCCGTGGACCACGGGTGAGGTCGCCGTATTCGGCAGTGTCAGAGATCGAGTAGCGCATCCCCTCGATGCCCTCTTCGTAGATCAGGTCCACAATGAGCTTCACTTCGTGCAGGCACTCAAAGTAGGCCGCTTCAGGCTGGTATCCGGCTTCGACCAGGGTCTCGAACCCGGCCTTGATGAGCTCGGTCAAGCCACCGCAAAGCACAACCTGCTCTCCGAAGAGGTCGGTCTCGGTCTCTTCCGGAAAGGTGGTCTCCAGCACTCCGGCTCGGGTGCCACCAATCGCGTCCGCGTAGGCCATTGCTAGGCCTCGTGCGTTGCCCGTTGCATCCTGGTGAACCGCAATCAATGCTGGAACACCGCCACCCTCGGTGTAGGTGCGCCGCACCAAATGGCCCGGTCCCTTCGGTGCGACCATGGCGACATCGACGTCGGCGGGCGGAACGATCTGATCGAAGCGGATGTTGAACCCATGCGCAAAGAACAACGCGTCACCCGCGTTGAGGTTGGGGGCGATGTGCTGTTCATACACATCGCGCTGCTCGGTGTCGGGCAGCAGAATCATGATGAGATCCGCGTCGGCACTTGCCTGGTCAAGGCTCTTCACTGTGAGCCCGGCCGCCTCGGCCTTCGCCTTTGAGGAGGAACCCTCGCGCAGGCCGATACATACGTCGATCCCAGATTCCTTGAGGTTGAGCGCGTGCGCATGGCCCTGGCTTCCGTACCCAAGCACGGCCACCTTGCGATCTGCGATCAGCGAACGATCAGCGTCTTTTTCGTAGTACACGTTTGCCATGGTTTTACCTCTCACGGGGAAACACGAACTCGACATCCTTGCAGGCATTGGCCTCACCCCGCCAACGCGAGATGTCTGAGATGCACGAAATTCGTGTAGTTGGATGAAACACACCTCGACCAGCGGTCGAGATACCTATCGGGTGAACGTCCGATCGAGTTTGGGGAGCGCAACGCGCCCCGTCCGTTGGACGATCAAAATGCCAAAGGGCTTGAGGAGCTCCTCTAAATCGTCGAGTCGGGCTGGAATCTCTGCAACTGCCAAGGTCACTTCACCATGGCCGACATCGACAATCCGACCGTCGAATATTGATACCAGCTCAATGACGTTGTGCCGAGATGATGCATCTGCCTTCACCGTGCACAACATCAGCTCGCGTTCCACAGAGTCGAGCGGATCAAGCTCGGAAATCTTGATGACGTTCACCAGTTTGTTGAGCTGTTTCACAATCTGCTCCAGTGGAGCCGAATCGGCGTCTGCCACGATCGTGATCCGGCTGAAGCGTTCATCGTCGGTGGGGGCAACAGCGAGCGAGTAGATGTTGTATCCCCGACGGGCGAACAACGAAGCAACCCGTGCGAGCACGCCCGCCTTGTTTTCGACCAGCACGGACAACAAGTGGTGACGAGTTGTCGGTGGTGTTGAAGCAGTACTCATTGGATCTCACCTCCAGTTGGGCCAACCACGATCTCGCTGTTGCTCCGCCCCACAGGAACCATTGGGTAGACCAATTCGGAACTATCGGTGCGGAATTCGACCACGACCGGACGATCCGTAATCGAGTTGGCACGAATGATCGCTGGAGCGACCTCCTCTGGAGATTCCACCCGAATGCCCACACATCCCATTGCCTCTGCCCACATCACGTAATCAGGCAAATCTGGAGACAGATACACCTCGGAGTACCGCTCGTCGTAGAACATCTCTTGCCACTGCCGGACCATGCCCAAATAGGCATTGTTCAAAATGGCGATCTTGACCGGAATCCGTTCCGTGGCGGCGGTGACGAGCTCTTGTGCCGTCATCTGGAAGCAGCCGTCGCCATCCACGGCCCAGACAGTTCGCTCGGGCATACCGGTCTTGGCGCCGATTGCTGCAGGAATAGAGAACCCCATGGTTCCCAGACCACCCGAGCAAATCCAGGTGTAGGGATGTCGGAACGTCCAATACTGCGAGGTCCACATCTGATGCTGACCAACACCGGTGGCGACGATGGTGTTCTCCGGGGACAAATCTCGAAGTTGTTCGAGCACATACTGGGGCTTGAGTAGCTGTCCCGGCTCAGACTGTTCATACGACAGCGGGAACTTCTCTTGCCAGCCAGAACACTGCTGGCGCCAGGCGGAGCGATCGGGCTGGGCCTCTGCACCACCCAACGCCAGAAGCGCTCGATTGAGCTCCTCGATCACCAGCCGCGCATCGCCAACAATGGGAACATCTGGTCGGCGCACTTTGCCGAGTTCGGCAGGATCAATATCAACGTGGATGATCTTCGCTCCGACCGCAAAGGAGTCCAGCTTCCCAGTGACCCGGTCATCGAACCGGCTGCCCAGAGCGATCAGCAGATCCGATTCCTGCATTGCGGTGACTGCCGTGTAGTTGCCGTGCATCCCCGGCATTCCCAAGCAGAGTGGATGGTCATCAGGAAAGGCACCCCGTGCCATCAGCGTCGTGACCACGGGGATCTGCGTGAGTTCGGCAAGCTCCAGCAGCGCTTCTGCAGCACGAGCCTTCAGAATTCCTCCGCCGACATAGAGCACGGGGCGAACTGACTCCCCGATCATCAACGCTGCTTCCTTGATCTTCTTCGGGTGCCCCTTGGTGGTGGGCTTGTAGCCCGGCATGGAGGCAACCACTTCCTCATCGGTTGGCCAATACCACTCCATGGCCGAGTTCGGGTTGGTGGGATCAACGATGTCTTTGGGAATGTCGAGAAGCACTGGCCCAGGGCGGCCAGTGGTGGCGAGATGGAACGCCTGTCGAACCACCAGAGGAATGTCCTGAGCCCGCGTAATCAACTCGTTGTGCTTGGTCACCGAACGCGTAATGCCGATGGTGTCGCACTCCTGGAAGGCATCGGTGCCGATCGCGCCGACTGGAACCTGGCCAGTGATCACGATCATCGGAATCGAGTCCATGTAGGCATCGCACAGCGGGGTCACGATGTTGGTTGCCGCGGGTCCTGATGTGACCATGGCGACCCCTGGCCGACCAGTGGCATGGGCATACCCCTCAGCCATGTGCCCAGCACCTTGCTCGTGGCGAACCAGGATGTGGCGAATAGGGCTATCAATGATCGGGTCATACACAGGAAGGATGCATCCCCCGGGAAGACCAAAGATGACCTCGACTCCTTCGAGTTCCAGGGCTTTGATGAGTGCCTCACCGCCGTTCATTCGGATTGGTTCCTCGCTCATTTCGTTCTTCCTCTATGGCCGTGATCTGGAATGTACTCCCAGAGTGGAGCGACCAGCCATAACAGCAAGCCTGATTGCACCCATTCTGGTTCATGACTGGGGTGCTGCTGTCACAGTCGCCCCAAAACTCAAACGACCCCCCGCAGGGAGCCGAACAAGCACAATCGGAATTTCCGATCGTGCTAGCGAAGTACTACTACAAGTGAGATGCAGGCGAGTGCAGACAGATTCGTCACGGCGTCTAGGTTAGCGGAGGTGAGCCCCACTCCACCACCCATTGCAGAAAACCCTGCCGATCCCCGGAGTGACACGGATCAGCTTCAACCGGCCGACCTAGGTAGCGCACATCCTCATGAACGGCACCGAATCCTGGCAGCATTCCTCGCCACTCGGGTTGTCGGCAACGCCTTCATTCGATTCCCATACGTCTTCTCTACAGCAATTGCCGCTGGACTCGACATTCGCCTTGCCGCTCTCACCACTCTGTTGGGAATCCGAGAGTTGTTCGGAATTGGCACCCCACTCCTTGGGCGCCTCGCCGATGCCGGTCATCTCACGCGACTGATCTGGATTGGATCGATCGTTGCTGGCCTCGCCTGCATCCTTGCGCCCGAGACCGGCCCTGTGGGCTTCGCGTTGCTGTTCGCAACTGGGGGCCTGGCAAAACTCGGAATCGACGTTGCCCAGAATTCATGGATCTCACATCAGTTCGATGGAGCACGGCGCGGCCAAGTCGTGGGGGTGCTGGAGAGCTCCTGGGCTCTGGCGTTCATTGTGGTCGTACCGATCCTCGGAGTTGGGATTCAGCACTGGGGTTGGCGAGCAGCCTTTTGGATCTGTGGACCGCTCCTGATCCTCGCTGGGACAACTGCGGGAGGCCTTCTCGGACGTCATGAAGATCGGCTGTTGCTACAGGAATCCGCAGCTCACGCAGTCCAACGTTCTGAGCAACGAGCACTGGAGGAAGCGTCAGCCGCTGCTGAACTCCCAACAGTTGCCTCGACGAACGACCCTTCCAGCGCTGCCACCATCGGCGAGGCCGAGGCTGGGAGGGCCTCCCCCGCTCGCCGACGCGCCATCTATTCGTTCGTGCTCCTGCAGCCCTTCGCTCA
>DORQ01000217.1 GCA_003514205.1 Acidimicrobiaceae bacterium | reverse complement strand
CTTCTTGGCTGGTGCCTTTGCTGGTGCCTTCTTTGCAGGCGCCTTCTTTGTGGTTGCCAACTTTGCCTCCTCGGCGGGCTGGTCGTGTGTTTGATTTTCTAGCAGTCCATCGGCAACAACTGCGGGATTCTTCAGGGTTTGCGAAGATCTTCTGCGCCGAGATTGGTGATGGACATCTTGCACAGTATCCGCAAGTGAGTTGTTCATTGCGGTTATCTGCGTACTGAGCGCAAGGTCGATGCTGCGCCGTGGGGCATCGAAGGACTGCACTTGGAAGGATCGTTGCTCGCCGATGGTGAGAATATCTCGAGCGCTTCGCGGCGCTGGGGTGCCCAACGACTTCAGGGCGATGTAGCAGCGAGCCTCTCCGACTCGAACATAGGCACCGTGAGAACTGAATTCCTCAACTGTCCCGAGCACTGTCGATCCGAGCACATGCTCAGTCACGAAACTCAGAAAGGCCAGCGGGGGATTGACGGGCGTTGATGATGCACTTGACTTCTTCGGACGGCGAGATCGCTTGGCTGGTGTTGCCTGGTCGTCCCGATGTTCCGCAGGCTTCAAGGAGGTCAGCTCGGAGTTTTTATGCGAACCACTTGCAGATTTTCCAGAGGGGCTCGAAGGCGGTTCGGAATCACTCTTGGCGCCTCGACCTTTTGAAGTGGCTGGCCGAGGTGGCGGAGTCTTGGGAGTTGGAGGTGGTCCATCCGCTGACAGCGCTTTTCGACTGGACTTCGACCGTGGCGTGGACTCGCTCTTCTTGACCTTTGCATCTCGAACTGCCTTGCGGCTCGTGGGGCCGCGGACTGGATTGCGTTCAATGAATACCCATCCGACATGTGGCACGGGCTTGCCGCCAACGAGGCGACCTTCTTCGAAGAGCCAGTCGTAGGTTCCATGGAACTCCTGAAAGGAGTCGTTTGAGAAGACCGTTGCATCCGCCTTATGAGCAATTTGCAGGATAAAGGCGTCTCCACGACCCACCGCACCAGCAGGTGGGGTGAGTAGGTCGCCAGCAAGAACGGCCGCCTCGAAGCTCTCACGCTCTGCGGGGTCTATTCGGTGGCCAAAGGTGGCATCGACCACAACGATGAGCTGGTCGTGAGGACGTTCTGCCATGAACGCTTGGACTGCCTCGTCAAGTTGTTGGAGGCTTGGGAGGGATCGACCCTCGGTCGCGATGTTGGATCCATCGACGACCAGTGTGGTTTGTGTCATGTGCTCTCTAAAGTCGTTGGTAGTCGAGCAGGTCCGAAGTTGGACTGCCGACGGGGGAGTGTCTCGCCTCAGGCGCAGCCACTCCGTAGTGTCATCGTATGCAGACTATTAGAAAACCGTTTGATGCTGTGTTCTTTGATTTCGGCGGTGTCATCACGAGTTCACCATTCGATGCCTTCGCTGCCTACGAGGAGCGGGCCGGGCTGGCCTCCTCAACCATTCGAACCATCAACGCCACCAACCCTGATGTCAACGCCTGGGCCCGACTAGAACGCAACCAACTCTCGCTGTCCCAGTTCATTCCCGAGTTCGAGAAGGAGGCGGCCGAACTTGGCTTTCAAGTGGATGCGCGGGAGGTGCTTGGGTGCCTCTCGGGATCGCTACGCCCGACCATGGTGGAGTTCGTGCAACGCTGCGCGGCGCACTATCAGGTTGCTCTGCTCACCAACAACGTCGCTGACCATGTGATGAACTCAGAGAGAGATGGCGAGGAGGTCGCACAACTGCTCGGGTGCTTCAGTGCGGTCATCGAATCCTCGAAGGTTGGAAAGCGAAAACCCGACCCTGAGTTCTATGAGCTTGCTTGCACAACACTTGGTGTCGAGCCGACACGCGTTGTCTTTCTTGATGACCTTGGAATCAACCTGAAACCGGCTCGAGCAATGGGAATGACAACGATCAAGGTCGAGGATCCTGCGGCGGCGATCCGAGCAGCGAGTCGGTTGCTCTTTGCGGACTGACACCGGCTATCACAGCTTCGTTCTTGGCCCAACGGATGGAAGGCGCCTCCACGAGGCGCTGCAGGATCGTCGCGGCGACAACTGTGGCGCCGATACCAGCGAGCGCATAGATGAGTTGCGCTGAGCGGTCCGTGCCGAAGGATTTCTCAACGAGGAAGTAGACAGCGGACAGAACAACTGAGTGTGTCAGGTACCAGCTATAGGAGATCCGTCCAAGAAAGCGAAAAAGCGCAGTGTCAAGAATCCGACCGATGGTGCTCACCCGCGTCACGAGAACGAAAAGCGCAGCTGACCCGACCACCGTTGCTTTAAATGGAAGCTCTCCCCACCAACCAGTCAGGAGGTACGCGACTCCGAACACAACTGGTATGGCCGGATGGATCCTCCGGAGCAGAGCCCAGGCGGTGAAGGCGCCAAGCAAAAACGCTGCGAAGGTCGTCAGCCAGGGAACTGGCAACCAGTCGCCCTGAACTGCTCCGGTCGCCGCAACGAGCGAGAGTACAGATACTGGAACGAGCACGAACCAGAGGGACTGACGGGGGTAGCGGGGCCACAAGCTCCCGACACCCATGAGTATCAAGGCGAACGCGAGATAGAAGAACATCTCTGCGCAGAGCGTCCAAAACACTGAGGAGATTTGGGGAAGATCGAGCGCCGATTGCAGGAACACGAGGTGTGCCAGCAGCGACATGAACGAGAACGGCTCCCCCTCCAGTTCGAAAGGCGAGTTCGACACCACAGCAGACGCGCCCGCCACCAGGATCGCCAGAATGAGCGCTGCGTAGTAGGGCGGAATGAGTCGCTTACATCGCCGCTTCATGAAATGAACGGCCTCGACCGGTGAGAGCCTCGTCGATCGAAGGCTGATCGACAGGACAAAGCCGCTCAAGGCAAAGAAGACTGCGACTCCAAGCCCACCGTGTTCGACGAAGAGGAAGCGAATCGGAGCGGGTGTCAGCGGCACCAACTCCTTCGCTCGAGCCTGAGGACCGTGAAAGCCGAGATGGTAGAGAACAACAGCAAGCGCAGCGAGCCCGCGGATTCCGTCGAGGCCGGCAAAACGGCT
>DORQ01000051.1 GCA_003514205.1 Acidimicrobiaceae bacterium | reverse complement strand
GTGTGGAGCGCTAGTCAGTTTTTGCATGAGTATCTCTTAGTACTCATCCTGGGAATCGTGGGCGTTGGGCTCGTTGGACTACTTCTTGGTCTGAGCTCGTTGATCCGACCGAGTCGTCGCCAACCTCAGAAACACTTGACCTACGAAAGCGGCGTGGATCCCGTCGGCTCCGGCTGGACGCAGTCTCAAGTTCGCTATTACGTGTTTGCCTTGCTCTTCGTCATGTTCGACGTGGAGGCTGTGTTCATCTTCCCTTGGGCCGTTCGGTTAGAGGCCTACGGCACATTCGGTCTCATCGAGATGGGCATCTTCGTCTTCATCCTGCTGCTGGGCCTGATGTATGCGTGGCGCAAAGGGGTTCTCAAATGGGTCTAGGCCTTGTCGAGGGTGGCAAGATTCCCAAGCCACTCTCTCAACTTCTGAATCAAGGGCGAAAATACTCACTCTGGGTGTATCAGTGGGGCCTTGCCTGCTGCGCCATTGAGATGGGTGCAGCCTTTGGCTCTCCTCGTTACGACGTGATGCGCCTCGGCGTGATCCCGCTTCCTGCCTCGCCCCGCCAAGCAGATCTTGTGGTGATTTCAGGCACCGTCACCGACAAGATGGCGCCGGCAATTCGTCGGCTCTATGAGCAAATGCCGGATCCCAAGTACGTGATCTCCATGGGCAGTTGCGCAAACTGCGGTGGCCCCTACTGGGACTCCTACTCGGTAACCAAGGGTATCGATCAGATCATCCCGGTAGATGTCTATGTTCCAGGGTGTCCACCACGGCCAGAGGCCCTGCTCGAAGGGGTAGTTCTCCTTCAAGAGCGGATCGGCAACGAGGACATGGCCTCACGTTGGAGGGGAGATCCCATTGTCGTCGAATGAGGTCGAAGTAGCGGAGGAAGCGCCACCGACCGATGAGCTTCGCGAATCGCTGGTGTCGCGACTGACCGAGCTGGTTGGCGATGCCGTTCTCGAGCACCACATCGTTGTTGGCAAAGACGTTTGGATTCGGGTCAAGAACGAGGCTTGGGTAGAGGTCGGCAACGCTGTTCGTGTGCCGATGGGCGCCCGATTCTTTGGGTTCGTGTCTGCGATCGACTGGATGCCCTCGCCGTATGGGCGATCCATGGACTCCGCAGTCGACACCATTGTCAAAGGTGCTACTGACAAACCAGTTCCCGAGATGGTGACGGGCTACGCCGGCGGCGAATCCCGCTTCCAGGTCATAGCTCGGGTGACCAACCTGAAAGCGGGTTGGAGTCTGAACCTCAAGACTGACGTCGGTGACGCTGAGCCCTCCGTGGCCAGCTGGACACAGGTCTACGCCGGAGCAGATTGGCACGAGCGAGAAGTCTTCGAAATGTTCGGCATCAACTTCGTTGGTCATCCGGGACTTCGAAAGATCTACCTGCCAGGCGATTTTGAAGGCAACCCAATGCGGAAAGACTTCCCGCTCCTGGCCAGAATGGTGAAGCCGTGGCCTGGAATTGTTGACACCGAGCCAATGCCCGGAGCAAATGAGCCCGCAGATGCGGCTTCGAGTGAGGAAGCAGTCTCGTGACCGCTATTACTGATCGCCAGAAGCTTGCCTACATCGCTGGCCAGGCGGCCGACGCGCGAGTCAACATCGAACTTGAAACTGAGGGGATGACCCTCAACATGGGTCCTCAGCACCCAGCGACGCACGGCACTCTTCGAATAGTGGCCAAGCTTGACGGGGAACAGGTAATTGCTGCTGATCCAATCATGGGCTACATGCACCGTGGCTACGAGAAGCTCGCTGAAGTTCGAACCTACGCGCAGGTCACCACACTCGTGAACCGAATCGACTGGCTGGGCAGCTTCGCCAATGAGGTTCCGTTTATCCTCGCCTCGGAGCAACTCATGGGGATCGAGGCGCCGCCTCGGGCTCAGTGGATTAGAACCCTGCTCTTCGAACTCTCCCGCGTTGCCAACATCATCTTGTTCTTGGGTGACATGGCTGTGCAGCTCGGTGCACTCACGCCAGTGTTTTTCGCCTTCCGCGACCGTGAGCACGTGCTCAACCAGATCGAGTCAGCAACGGGCGGAAGATTTCACCCGAATTTCGATCGCATCGGTGGCATCAAGGACGACCTGCCCAAGGGCTGGTTGGCCGAAACCAAGGCCACGATGGCAAACGTTCGGAAGTTCTGCGATGAGATGGAAGAGCTCGTCATGGGCTCGCAGATCTTCGAAGCACGAACTCGTGGCATTGGAGTCATTCCACCTGATGTTGCCCAGCAATACGGGTTGTCAGGCGCCAACCTGCGGGCTTCCGGCGTTGATTGGGACATCCGTCGCGATAACAACATCGGGCTGGTGTATGACAAGCTCGATTGGAAGGTATGGACCCATACTGACGGTGATAGCTTCGCTCGCTTCTGGGTTCGAATGCAGGAAACCCGTGAGGCCTGCAACATGATCGAGCAACTTTGTGATGGGGTTCCATCTGGTCCGATCATGGCCAAGGTGCCGCGAATCATTAAGGTTCCTGCCGGTGAGGCGTTCGTCTCTACGGAGAATCCGCTGGGCGAGATGGGCTACTACATCGTGTCCCAGGGCGATCTGACGCCGTTCAGGGTCAAGATTCGGACCGCAAGTTTCAACAACGTTTCCATTACGCCGTGGATCCTCCGCGGTGTATATGTGCCCGACATCATCACGATTCTGGCCTCGTTGTATTTCATCCTGGGAGACATCGACCGATGATGCTCGCATTCGAATTCACTGGCTGGTGGGTCTCCGCGCTCAAGGTACTGATTGCCGCGATCGTCGTCCCGACCTGTGCTGCCATAGCGGTCTACTTGTTTCTCTTCAAGCTCATCTCCTTCATGCAGAGCCGTCTCGGCCCCATGGAAGCTGGGCCTCACGGAACCGCTCAGCTCCTCGCTGAGGTAGCGAAATGGTTGCAGAAGGAAGACATCATTCCCGACGCTGCCGACAAGAAGCTCTTCAAGCTGCCCCCGTTCATCATCTTGGGCACGACCTTCTTGATGTTCGTGGTCATCCCGGCGGGCCCAACAGCGGTGGTTTCGAGTCTGCCTGCTGGCATCTTCTATGTGTTGGCGGTCTCGTCTATTTCGGTGATCGGTGTGCTGATTGCTGGATGGGCATCCTCGAACAAGTATGCGCTGATGGGTGGTATCCGCGCAGCTGGCCAGCTCATTGCCTACGAACTGCCAATGGTCCTGGCGGTGCTCGGTGTGGTGATTCAGGCTGGAACGCTGAACCTTCAAGAGATCGTGTACCAGCAATCTGGTGGCGAGATCTTCGGTTGGTCCGGAATTGGGAATCCCTACATTCTGACCCAACTCGTGGGCTTTCTGATCTTCATGGTTGCTGTGCAGGCCGAGCTCGGCCAGACCCCCTTCGACATGCCAGTCGCTGAGTCCGAGGTGGTTGGCGGCTACTTGGTCGAATACACCGGCATTCGGTTCTTGGTGTTCTTCCTGTCAGAGTTCGCCGGTGCCGTCGGCTTTTCGGCAATCGCCGCAACGCTGTTTCTTGGCGGATGGAACCTCCCGGATTCCTGGGGAATTTCGCGAGGGTTGATGCATTTCATAGGCCCAATCGTCATTCTGACAAAGGCGATGGCGCTCACGGGCGTGATCTTCTGGGTCCGGTTTTCAATGCCCCGCCTTCGCGAGGATCAACTGCAGAAGTTCGCTTGGAAGTTCCTCATTCCGGCCTCTCTGCTCAACATCGCTGTGACAGCGGTGCTCAAGGTGGTGTTGTAAGAATGGCAATTCCAAAGCCGAAGCTTCCCGGGTTCCTTCAAGGCATGGCGGTCACTGCCCGCACTGCCAAGGAGACCATGTTTCCTGACGGAATGAAGAACCCGATCCCGCAACCTTCAAAGGGAGCTGCCACCGTTCAGTATCCCCATGTGAAGGAAGCGCCAGCGCCGCGTGCCCGCGGAGTGATCTCGTTGCAAGAGGACAACTGCACCTCCTGCATGTTGTGTGCCCGCGAATGCCCCGATTGGTGCATCTACATCGAAGCGCACAAGACGCTGGCCCCGCCCCGCCGTGCCGGCGGAAAGCCTCGCTCGGTCAACACCCTTGACCGGTTCGACATCGATTACTCGCTCTGCATGTATTGCGGGATCTGTGTCGAGGTGTGCCCATTCGAAGCGCTGTATTGGAGTCCCGAGTACGAGTACTCAGAGGTCCGAATTGCGGATCTCCTCCATGACAAGGAACGGCTCGGCGAGTGGTTTGAGACAGTGCCTGAGTTTGAGCCCTACGAAGCAGGCTCAGAAGCGAAGCAAAAGAAAGTCTCCAGGAAGGAGGCGAAGTGATCGGAATTCTCTCCGCAGCGACAACCTGCGAACCAACCAAGTGCATTGAGTTGCCAGCGAACATTGCGTTCGGCATTGGTGCCGTGTTCATGATCTATTCGGCAATCCGAATGGTAACGACCAAGAACATCGTGCACGCAGCCCTCTACCTCATCATGGTGCTCGCAGGGGTCGGGATGAACTTCCTCCTGCTGCAGGCCGAGTTCGTGGCCGTCACCCAATTCCTCGTGTACATCGGGGCCATCGTGGTGTTGTTCCTCTTCGGAATCATGCTGACCAAAGCGCCAATGGGCATTTCCGATGACCTCGACAATTTGAAGCAACGTCCCTACGCCATTGCAACGGCGTTGCTCGTGCTGATGACGTTGGGTTATGCACTGATCGCGTCGTTCAAAGACACACGGGTGAAGCTGGCCTCGCCAAACTCC
>DORQ01000059.1:7839-9295 GCA_003514205.1 Acidimicrobiaceae bacterium | reverse complement strand
CTCCGCAGCCGCGGGTGCAACGGGGTCGCTGGTCGGCCAGATCGCCAAGGTGCTCGGCTGTCGCGTGGTTGGCGTTGTTGGGTCGGAGGACAAGGCGCGCTTCATCACTGAGGAACTCGGGTTCGATGCTGCGATCAACCATCGAACCGATGACCTGACCACCGCACTCAAAGAGCATTGTCCTGATCGTGTCGATGTCTACTTCGACAACGTGGGAGGCGCCGTGCTCGACGCAGTGCTCGGCGAACTCAACCAGCACGGACGTGTCGCGTTGTGCGGAGCGATCTCGGTGTACAACGAACAAGGTCGCCCAGCAGGACCAGCCAACTACATGAATCTGATCTCACGGCGAGGCCGGATGGAAGGGTTCATTGCGTTGGACTGGATCGGCAGATTCCCAGAATCCGCGATGCAACTCGCGACCTGGGTCAGCGAAGGAAAGATCAAACACTTCGAGCACTTCTTTGATGGCCTCGATCACGCTGTTGATGCACTCAACGCCCTTTTCACGGGCGCCAATACCGGCAAGGTGATTCTGCGGTTGGATCACACAACGCTGCAGCCATGACCTCCCGGGTCGCACATGTTGCGATCTCCACCCCTGATCTTGCCCGTGCAGTTGCGTTCTGGCAGCAGGTGGGATTCTCAGTGATCCGCGAATGGTCCTGGCCCGCGGGCGTGGACCGCATCAACACTACGCTCGGCCTCGCTGACTCGGCGGCGGACGCAGCGCTGCTCAGACTCGACGGATTCGAGCTTGAACTCTTTGAGTTCAGTGTTCCGCAGGAACCACCGCGCACCGATCTGAGGCCATCGCAACCCGGGTACACCCATATTGCGCTTGAGGTCAGCGATCTAGATGCTGAGCTGGCCCGACTCAGCGAGGCCGGCTTGCAGCGCTGGGCGGACCCGGTGCGAACACCCGGTGGCCGGCGAGTGGTGTACGTCCGGGATCCCGACGGCAATCTGGTGGAGCTGGTGGAACGGCAGACGATTCCAGATGGCTCGGAGGTGGATGAGGCTGATAGAGTCTAATCATTGAACTCACCTATGGAGACTATATGTCTGAGAATTCATCGTCTGTCGACACAGGGCCGAGCAGCCCTGCCGAACCATCCCCCGACTGGCATCAGAGCGCCTGCATTCTGTGCTCGATCAACTGTGGCATCGAGATTCGCCTCAGTGATCGTCGCTTCGCTCGGATTCGTGGCGACAAGTCGCACCCAGGCTCAGTGGGCTACACCTGCGAGAAGGCCCTCCGGCTCGATCACTACCAGAACTACGAGGGACGCCTCACCTCTCCGTTGCGCCGCCGCCCTGAGGGAACCTACGAGGAAGTCGACTGGGACACAGCGATTGCTGGAGTCGCGGCTGGATTGGCGAAGGTTCGCGACGAACACGGCGGCGACAAGATCTTCTATTACGGCGGTGGCGGCCAGGGCAACCACCTCGGCGG
>DORQ01000059.1:7307-7697 GCA_003514205.1 Acidimicrobiaceae bacterium | reverse complement strand
GGCTTTGGAAAGTCACTCCAAGCAGCACTTGGCGTGCGCTATTCCTCAAACGCTCTCGCCCAAGAGAAGACGGGCGAATTCTGGGTAGACGGGCAGCTCTTTGGCCGTCCGCGCTGTCACACCACTGGCGAATATGAACACGCCGAGCTGTCAGTCTTCGTTGGAAAGAACCCCTGGCAGTCCCACGGGTTCCCTCGCGCCCGACCAATCCTGAAGGCGATCAACAACGATCCCTCACGGACCATGATCGTGATCGATCCTCGGCGAACCGAAACTGCTGAGTTGGCCGACATTCACCTGCAGTTGCGGCCCGGAACCGATGCCTGGTGTCTCTCGGCGATGCTCGCAGTTCTTGTTGAGGAGGATCTTCTCGACCACCAGTTCATCGCA
>DORQ01000059.1:3828-7069 GCA_003514205.1 Acidimicrobiaceae bacterium | reverse complement strand
CCGCTGAGAGTGTGTCGATCTTTGAGGATCTCGGCATTCAACAAGCGCCCCAATCAACGCTGAACTCCTACCTCGAGAAGCTCCTCTATCTCCTCACTGGCAACTTCGCCAAGCGGGGGGCAATGAATATCCACTCGAACTTCGCGTCGCTCGGTGGCGCCAGTTCGGGCAGTTCTGGCGGTTCAGGCGGCGGGCGAACCACCCCCGTCACCGGCCAGCGGATCATCACAGGGCTCGTGCCCTGCACCGCCATCCCCAATGAAATCCTCACTGACCATCCCGACCGCCTCCGAGCAATGATCGTGGAGAGCGCCAACCCGGTGCATTCATTGCCGGATTCACCGAGGATGCGAGAAGCGCTCGACGCGCTTGAGTTCGTGGTCGTGATCGATGTGGCGTTCACCGAGACCGCCCGCCACGCCGACTATGTCCTACCAGCAGCCTCGCAGTTCGAGAAATGGGAGATGACGTTCTTCAATCTCGAGTTCCCTCGCAATGTCGCGCATCTTCGCCGCCCAGTTCTGCGCCCCCTATCCGGCACCTTGCCTGAACCCGAGATTCACAGCCGGATTCTAAGAGAACTCGGCGCATACACCGACGAGGATCTCGCCGACCTCAAGGCCGCCGCGGCGCAGGGGCGAACAGCATTCACCGATGCCTTCCTCCAGTCGCTCAGCACACAACCCAAGCTCGCTCCCCTGCTCGCAGCTGTGCTCTACGAGACACTTGGCCCAACACTTGGCGAGGGCAATGAGGCAGCGGCGGCGATCTGGGGGCTCAGCCAGCTCTGCGCGTTGAACCAGCCAGAGTCAGTTCGGCGAGCCGGATTCGCAAACGGCGACGAGCTCTTCGATGCACTGTTCACTGGTACCGCGGTGACGTTCTCCGTGGATGACTACACCGAGACGTGGACGCGAATGGCCACCGAGGACCGTCGAGTTCGCCTGGCGATCCCCGAGCTGCTTGAGGAACTCTCGTCGCTGCCCAGTGCAGCGTTGCAGGTTGCAGCAGTTCGCACCGAGTTTCCCTTCATTCTCTCCGCAGGCGAGCGGCGCTCCTCCACTGCCAACACCATTTACCGGGACCCAACGTGGCGAAAGGCAGATGTGGAGGGTGCGCTTCGCATCTGCCCCGAAGACGCAGCTGCACTTGGGCTCGTTGAGGGTTCCGTGGCGAGGGTCGTCACGAAACGTGGCTCGGTGACGGCGAGAGTCTCGTGCACCGACACGATCCAACAGGGCCACATCTCACTACCGAACGGGCTGGGACTGCGAGCGGAGACTCCTGCAGGGCCCCCTGGGCCAGGTGCGGCCCCCAATGAACTCACTTCTTCTGAGGACTGTGATTGGTTTGCGGGGACTCCGTGGCATAAACACGTTCCAGCACGAGTGGAGGTTGCAACATGACAGAACGAACGGGCACGGAATGGATTGCGGCGTTTGCCGCTGGGCTTGGTGTTGAGCCCCCCACTGATGAAGTCGTTGAGCAGCTCCTTGACCTCGCAGGAATCGCTGCCCATTCCTCAGAACGAATCGCTGCCCCCATCGCGTGCTGGTTGATTGGTCGCGCTGGGCTCGATCCCCTGGCCGCCCAAGATCTCGCTCAGAACACTTGAGATGCAACGCACCCGCTTCGACGACAAGCTCTGCCCCATCGCACGGTCCGTTGACCTTGTGGGCGACTGGTGGACTCCGCTGATCCTTCGAGATGCCTGCGCAGGAGTGCGGAGGTTTGAGGATTTCCAGGCGAATCTGTCCATTCCAAGGGCAACCTTGACCTCTCGCCTGCAACGGCTTGTCGATGCTCAGATGCTCCGCAAAGAGCAGTACCAGCAGCACCCGCCGAGGCATGAATACCGGCTGACTCGCAAGGGAGCGGAGTTCTATCCGATCTTGGCGGCGATGTTTCAGTGGGGATCAGACTGGCTCTACCCCAATGAGGATGGCGAACCCACTACGCCGGACCTCAGGCTGATCGACGCTGAAACCGGAAGGGAGCTTCACCCCCAGGTCGTCGATCGACACACTGGTGAGCCAATCGATGTTCGTCGAACCCGGCTAGCCGTTCGTGAGTAGATCGCTTACCAATCAACCTCAGGCTGAGGCGGAAACAACGCAGCGCGTTCCGAAGCCAACCGGGCACAGTCCCACGTCGAGTCCACCCGCTTCCAGATCACCGGGTTTCGCTGTGGATCCTCAATCTGCTTCCATTGCGACTGCGCCAGGAACACCGGGTTGTTGGCACCCACTACCAGCTGCTCAGAACTGTCGGTGATCGCTCCAACCAACTCATCTGGCGATTCCTGAGTGAGGTTGTACTCAAAGATCTCCCGTCGCGCGATGTAGATCTCGCCGGTGGAACCGTCAGCAAGCCCAATACTGGAGGTCACGCCAGGCTTCCCATCACCGTCGGCGTCAAAGATCCGTGGGTCAGCGGGGTCGGTCGGAAGCTTCTCATTGGCCGGGTCAGCCAGCTTGATTCCAATCCCGGTCGGCGTAGCGGGTCGATTGACCTGTAGCGACCCATTGGCCTCGTCAAGGTTGAGCACCGTGTCAATCGGCACAATTGCAGAGGTCGCGGCGTCGGACATGGTGATGTTGAGCTTCTGGTTGTTGGCCATGTCGGCGTGGCAGAAACGCATGCGATTCCAAAGTTCACCATCGCGCATCTCGATATCAGCGAAGCCAGTGCTGATGATCAGTGTCTTCATCGAGACGTCCTCGTACGCCACCACGTCGTAGTGCGCCCATCGGCCCACCAACTTTTCAGCCCCGTCTGGCAGTGTCGACTCTGAGGCAGTTCCTTTCGAAGCGTCGGACTTCTGTTGTGGTGACTGTCCGGTTGACTCTCCCCCACCACAACCACTGACCACGGCCGCAACGAAGAGCCACACGAGAACACTTCGATTCAATCCACCCATCGCAACTCCTGCTCGGTGCGAAATCCTCAGCCGGTTCGCAATGAACACCGTAAACCACCCAGCACCTCGCGATGCCACTATCTCGGTCAACTCCTGTAGGGTCCTGACACACGCTGATTGGGGTTCACCCGTCGCTGCCAGGTCAATTCGATATTCGGACTCGCCCCGTTGCCTCCTCTGAGCACAACTCCGAGGAGGAGCCATGCAACATATCCCCAACACCCGACCAGTACCGACGTTCCCAGAGGAAGTCCCCGCCCAGGGCCGCCCAACAGCGGTGATCTACTGTGAGGCGAATTTCGCCAAGATTGACGGCAAGAC
>DORQ01000059.1:3160-3613 GCA_003514205.1 Acidimicrobiaceae bacterium | reverse complement strand
CTCGGCGAAGCAGCCAACGGAATCCCGATTCTGGCCGACCTTGCAAGCGCAGTGAAGCGTCAGGAGATACGGCCCGACTACCTCATCTTCGGCATGGCACCAGCGAGTGGCATGCTGACTCCCGGGGAGCGAACCATGCTCCTAGATGCGATGCGTCAAGGATTCCACCTCGTCAATGGCCTCCATGAGTTCCTCAATGATGACCCCGAGTTCGCCGCAGCCGGGGCGGCCTACGGAGTCAGACTGCTCGATGTGCGGCGCCCACGCGACAAGAAGGATCTCCGCATGTTTAGCGGTCGTATCGACGAGGTCACCTGCCCAGTGATTGCCATCCTTGGCACCGACGGCGCAGTTGGGAAACGCACCACCGCCACAATCCTCACCAAGGCACTCAATGACTCGGGCATCAAGGCTGTCCTGGTAAGCACTGGACAGACAGGCCTGATCCAAGGC
>DORQ01000059.1:0-3034 GCA_003514205.1 Acidimicrobiaceae bacterium | reverse complement strand
CCAAGTACGGCCTGGCCGTGGACGCGATCCCCTGCCAATTCGCCTCCGGTGAGATCGAAGCTGCTGTGCTTGAAGCATTCGAAACCGAGCATCCCGACGTCATCATTGTCGAAGGCCAAGGTGCCCTCAGCCACCCGGCATACATCAGCTCCGCTTACATCCTGCGAGGCGCTCGCCCCAATGGCGTGATCCTCCAGCACGCACCAGCACGCCGAATGCTCAGCGACTTCCCGGCCATTGCAACACCAGCTCCTGCAGCTGAGATCAACCTGATCGAGACCTTCGCCGACACTCGGGTCATCGGCCTCAGCATCAATCACGAGAACATGACTGATGCTGAGATCACTGCTGCAATCACGATGTATGAGCTCGAACTGGGTATTCCGTCTACCGACGCTGTTGCTCGACCGACTGATCAACTCGTGAGCATGGTGGTTCGTGCATTTCCGCAACTGCGAGAGGAACCTGTCGTGCTCGCAACGTGAGCGCTCCTCGCCTCGAGATCCGCCTTGATCTCATTGAGGCGAATACCAGGAGCATCGTCGACCAGCTCGCACCGCTCGGTATCGCTGTTTCGGGAGTCACAAAAGCCGCCCTCGGTTCACCTGAGGTGGCGCGCGCCCTTCTACGCGGCGGTGTGGCAGGTCTTGCCGACTCGAGGGTCGAGAATATCGAGCGGATGCGGGCAAGCGGCATCAATTGCGAAATCCTCCTCATCCGTTCTCCGATGCTGAGCCAGGTGTCGCGAGTTGTGCAGGCAGCCGATGCAAGCTGCAACTCCGAGTTGAGCGTGATGACTGCGCTTTCAGAGGAAGCAGTGCGACAGCACAAGCGACACGGAGTGCTTCTGATGGTCGAGCTCGGTGACCTCCGAGAAGGAGTTCTTGCCAACGATCTCCTCCGCATGATCGAAAAGACCCAGGCCCTGGCTGGCATCAAGCTCATCGGTATTGGAACAAACTTGGCCTGCCAGAATGGCGTGATTCCGGACCAGGCCAAGATGACCGAACTCAGCTCGCTGGCGCTTGAAGTCGAGCTCAACACCAGCAAGACACTACGGCTTGTCTCAGGTGGCAACTCTGCGAATCTAACGTGGGCGCTGGGAGCTGGCGCAGGAATTGGTCGTGTCAACCATCTACGTTTGGGCGAGGCGCTCCTCCTCGGGACTGACCCATTGAGTGGAACTGTGTTCCCAGGGCTTCGCAATGGTGCATTCGCCCTTTTCGGCGAGGTGATCGAGTCGAAAGTGAAGCCATCTCGACCATGGGGCGCTCGGGGTCGAACCCCCTTCGACACTGCCACTACGGAGTGCCCTATGAACCCTCGATGCGACACTCGAAATGCCATGCTGGTAGCGCTGGGCCATCAAGACACCAACCCCCACGGGATCGCTCCGCCACCCGGGCAAATAGTGATCGGGGCAAGCAGCGACCATCTGGTCATGGAAGCACTCGATTCCCTACCTCAGGTTGGGTCGGAAGTTCAGTTTGAGTTGTCCTACAGCGCGCTGCTGAGCTCAATGACCTCGCCGTTTGTTTCAAAGAAATACGTTGCGAGCTGTGGACCCGCTCACCATCTTGACGAGATGATCGGTACCGCTGTGAGCAAAGTGCGGCCGAGTATTCGGGATAGTCGCTTCCTTGCGGCTTTCCAATGATTCAGCTTTCGAACCATTGACGGAAGCTGGTAACCCGCTCGTTCAGCTAATTGAGCCAGACTGAACCACCCATTCACCCGGTTGCCCGGCGACAGCGGCATGAGTTGGCCCTATGCTTCCTCTCAATTTTCGCAGCTCGTCGAGGCAAGGAGATCGCGCGACGAGACAAGCTCTCGCTCCCTCGCTCCCTCGCTCCCTCGCTCCCTCGCGCCACCGCTCCACCGCTCCACCGCTCCAAGAGCGATGTGGATGGCTTGACACTCCGTATCATGAATTGTCGTCGTCTGGATCGCTGCTCGCGTGGCAGCCAGCGCCACCTCACCAATATCGGTGAGATGCTTCGTCGTGGGTTGAACATATGCATGTCAACTCTGATACATACCTCCACCGCGAAACCCGCGTTGAAGAGCGACGAATGAGTGGCCCTCCAACGGCAACGGTGAAACCAGGCTTCCCTGAGTGCAACGACCGTTAGATGTCCGCCCAGCTACCCTGGGATCCGGCACTGCAACCTCTAGAATGCGGGTCCGGGAGAAACGACTATGCACAATAGAATCCTTGCGACCACGATCGGTTTGGCAGCAGCGTTGGGCCTAGCTGGATGCCCTGACCCGGAGGCTCCGAAGACCCGGGTGACCCTTGATCAGGGGCCGTCGTTGCACGGCACCGACAACAATAATGACGGACTGCGCGATGACGTTGAGGCAGCAATCGACGCTATGAGCGGCACTGACGACGAGAAAGCCTTCCTCCGACTCTCAGCGAGGATCACCGAGCAAGCACTCGACCTCACGACCGACCGAGAGGCCGCCCGTTCGCACGCACGACGCGAAGATCTGCAGTTGTTCTGCAACGACCTCGGCGTCGACTACCCAGAGTTGTTCGAAGAAGTCGAAATCGCCGACGCGTTCGTTTTGAACACCGACGAACGACGTGCGGCGTATGACGCCTATGACTCGTTACTCTCCGGTGGAGACTTTGCCCTGCCGAATTGCTGAATGGAGTTAAGCCGGCCTGGTCGACACCTCACCTGACCCACGGCAACAGTTGTCATTTCGACAATGAGTGGGCTTCAAACCGCAGCTTTCACAAATTGACCCGTCTGGGTGATCAATTACCACCGACAATGCCGGACGCGTCGTAATTCCAAAGCACCTACGCGATGAACTTGGAATCGCACCGGGGCCTGTTGAGATCATGCGCGGCGGAGCGGGAAACCGGATCTAACCGTTAGCCCTTTTCGGACTCGAACAGGTAGACGGACGCCCGATTATCCCTGCATCGTCCGCGCCGACCATCGCTGACGATGCCGTCATTGAGCTGCGGCTCGCTGACCAGCGATAGTCTGGCTGACCGCTGTGCCCCCTCCGGCCCGAC
>DORQ01000309.1:16535-27714 GCA_003514205.1 Acidimicrobiaceae bacterium | reverse complement strand
CGTCGACGCCTGCGGCACCAGCTGCCACGGCAGGGGGACAATGAGTATGGGCGCTGCCGTTGCTTCCACGGCAGGCGAACTTGAGATCGTTGATCGCAGCGATGCTCGGGGCAGGCTCGGGGCAGCATTGCTCGCTGTGCTCGCGTGCTTGGCGGGTTCGGTGTGGGCATTTGGGGATACCTTGGACCGGCCTCGCGCCGTGGAAGTCCGACGAGTGGTTATCCCCGTGATTGAGGGTCTTCCGATTGAGACTGCCCGCGAGCGGTTGGAAGGGCTCGGGTTTGTTGTCGACCTTGCATTTCAGCCGAATGAGCGGGTGGAACGTGGCCTGATTATTGGACAGAAGCCGCTCGCCGGGCGCAGGGCTTCACAGGGTGAAGTGGTCACGATTGTTGCCAGCGATGGACCACTGGGATTGATGGTTCCGGGAGTTGTTGGTCAACAAGGTCCTGATGCTTTGACCTCGCTCGCAGCGCTCGGGATCAACGGAGTGGCTGAACTTGAGTACGGAGAAACCGTCCGAGTCGGGGAGGTAGTGCGGACCGAACCCTTTGCGGGCACAAGAATTCCTCTCGGCGGCACAGTTCGCGTCTTCGTGTCTGGTGGTCCTGCTCCGCGGGCGGTTCCGGTGTTGATCGGCAAGCCACTTGAGCAGGCACTTGCGGAATTGGGTCGCTCAGGGCTTGCCGTTGGAAAGATCACTCGGCCATTTCGTGCGGACCAAGTGCCGGGGACCGTGCTGGAGGTGCCTCAGATCGAGGGAACCCTGCTCCCCAAAGGCATGCCAGTGGACCTCGTGGTTGCTGGCCCTGAACCCACCGCAGCGGTTCCATTCCTCGTCGGCTTGCAGCGATCCACGGCCGAGGGTCTACTCGGTGGAGAGAAGCTCAAAGTGTCCGTGCTTGCGTCGCCAGTACCGATTGGTGATTCCTCAGCGGGAACGGTGCTTGCACAGGGGTATCCGCCGACGACCAAGCTGGCACTCAACACAGTCGTGCAGATCACGGTTGCTGTGGAGGAGGCACCACCAACGACAGTGGCACCAGCTCCTACCCCTGCGCCTACCCCCTCCGGATAGTCCTCAACAAGGTCGATGTGGGGTGAGGGGACCCTCTGGGTTAGGCCTCGGCCCGGCCATCGTCATGGCGATCCTTCGTCTCACAGCGGTCGAGGAAGTTCTGGAGAAGCTGGTGACCGGCCACTGTGAGAATTGATTCGGGGTGAAACTGCACCCCTTCGACGTCAAGGGTGCGATGTCGAAGGCCCATGATGAGGCCCTCCTCGGTTTCCGCGGTGATCTCGAGGCAGTCGGGCAGCGTTTCACGTTGCACGATCAGTGAGTGGTAGCGCGTTGCTTCAAGAGGGTTGGGCAGACCGGCAAAAACCCCCATGTTGTGGTGGCGAATCAGCGAGGTCTTGCCGTGGACGATCTCTGGGGCCCGCGTCACGACGCCACCGAAGACTTCGCCCATGCATTGCATCCCGAGGCACACTCCGAATACGGGCAATCTTTTGGAAGCGTGCAAGATAAGTTCGTTCGAACATCCAGCGTCTGCTGGCGAGCCAGGGCCAGGACTGATCAAAATTCCGTCAACGTTGAGCTCATCGACCTGGCTAAGTGTGAGCTCATCGTTTCGGAACACGAGTGGTTCCGCTCCCAACTCGCCGAGATACTGGACCAAGTTGTAGACGAAGGAGTCGTAGTTATCGATCACCAGGATTCGAGACATTGCTGCGATGTTACCGGTAGCAGCAGTGTTCCAATTCTGAATTCGTGCCCATGGTCAAAATGGGGCCGGACCTGTCGTATTCTTTGCGCCTATGGCACGACCTGAGAAAAGAAGAATTGACGCTGGCCAACAAAGCACGGGTGCACCCAAGCCAACGGGTCGAACTAATGCGAAAGCAGCAGGAACTGCCTCGAAAGGGCCGGCTTCCTCACAAGGTCCTGCGGCGTCGAGTCGGTATACCCCACCTTCCCCTGCTGCCTATCAGGCGCCGAGCCCGATGTGGGTTCCAATTCTGATGTTCTCGCTGCTTGGAATCGGGCTGGTGATGATCGTGTTGAACTACGCCGAGATTCTCCCCGGCTCTAGCTCCGGCTGGTACCTTCTGGGCGGTCTGGGCGCCATCTTGGCTGGCATCATTACTGCGACCCAACTGCGCTGAAGTAGGCGAGGACGCGCACGGGTCGCCGCCAACGATCCAGTTCATGCTTCGCTGAGGCTCCGAGCAACTTGTCGGCGACGGCTACTCGATTGGCGTGAGGAGTTCCATGTCTTCCATGCAATGGCGCGGAGCTTCAGGCTCTTGAGCCGCTGCCATGGTCATTCGAACTTCGGTGCCGCACAGCGTGCACCGGTAGGTGAGCTTGACCTTGCGGAGTTCTCCAGGATCGGGAGGTTCTGGAACCGGCTGAGCGAGCCCGCCAATTGCCCCGTAGCCGATCCGAAGAACCACAGCTGCGAAAAGCACGGCAACGGAGATCTTCAGAAGTGAGGCGTGAAATACCGTGCTGAGGACCGCAACAGCGGCCCCGCAGCCAAGCACCCAGAACACTCTCGCCTTGCTCACGCCTGAAGCTTGGCACCCAGTTGCACGAGTTGGCTAGCCGAGGCGCTCGATGATGGTGGCGTTCGCAAGTCCGCCACCCTCACACATGGACTGCAGGCCAAATCGTCCCCCAGTGCGCTCTAACTCGTTGAGGAGGGTTCCCATGAGCTTGGTACCCGAGCAGCCCAGTGGATGCCCGAGAGCGATCGCCCCGCCGTTGACATTGGTTTTGGCGAGGTCGGCGCCAGTTTCCTTCTGCCACGCGAGCACCACGGAGGCGAAGGCTTCGTTGATCTCAAAGAGGTCAATGTCATCGACGCTGAATCCTGCTTTGGCGAGCGCCTTCTGTGTTGAGGGAATTGGGCCGGTCAGCATGGTGATTGGGTCCACGCCGGCGAGGGCGAAGGTGTGAAATCTGGCTCGAGGAGTCAGGCCGAGCTCCTTGGCCTTCTCGGCACTCATGATGAGCGCCGCCGATGCGCCGTCGGTGATCTGCGAGGAGTTTGCGGCGGTCACTCGTCCGTCTGGCTTGAAGGCAGGCTTCAGCGAGGCGAGGCTCTCGGCGTTGGAGTCTGCGCGGATGCCTTCGTCTGTTCGAACCAACGTGTCGAGCACATCAACGTTGCCGGTCTCCTTGTCTCGGCGCCGACCCTGGACCGCGATGATTTCATTGTCGAAACGACCTTCAGCGGTCGCTTGCGCCGCGCGGCGATGAGACTCAACAGCGAAGGCGTCCATCTCCTCTCGGCTGATATCCCACTTTTCGGCGATAAGTTCCGCAGAGATTCCTTGGGGCACGAGACCGCCTTGCTCGGCGTAGCGCAAACTCATGGCATCTCCGAACGGAAAGCCGGTTCGCTTGATGTCGCCCACGGAGGATCCCATGGAGACGAGGCTCATCACTTCGACTCCGGCGGCAATCGCAATGTCATATGCGCCTGCCATGACTCCTTGTGCGGCGAAGTGCGCAGCCTGTTGGGAGGAACCACACTGACGATCGATGGTCGTGGAGGGCACTGTTTCGGGGAATCCCGCACCGAGGACCGCGTTTCTCCCGACGTTGAGCGCCTGGGCTCCGACTTGGCTCACACAGCCCATGATGACGTCATCCACCAAGGCGGGGTCGAGGTTGTTTCGTTCCACCAGTGCCTTGAGCACCTCGGCGGCTAGGTCGGCTGAATGCCATCCCGAGAGCGATCCGTAGCGCTTACCGCCCGCTGTTCTCACAATGTCGACAATTACGGCCTCAGTCATGGTTGCGCCTCTCAAGTAGTAGTTCCGTAAAACTAGACTGACTGGTCAAGTTTTGCCAAGCGGCACGTGATGAGTTCGCCCATGTTGGGTTGAGGTCCATCCCCAGCAACTGAGGGCTACACTGACGTGCTTACGCCCATATGGGACGCCGAAATAAGGGGGATTCCTTGACCACCACATCGACCCACGAAGCGATTGAGGCTCGCGTTGAAGGCCTGACTGTCGTCACTGAGTTCTTGAAGACCGCCAGCGCCAATAGCGACGTCACAGCTCTTCGATGGATGGACGGCGAGGACTGGAAGTCGATGACTTTCGGTGAACTCAAGGCTGCGGTGGCCCGCGTTGCGGCTGGACTGCAGGCACGAGGGGTCCAACGAGGCGATCGGGTCGTACTGATGATTCGAAATCGTTACGAGTTCCACATTGCGGACCTTGCAGTGTTGGTGCTTGGAGCGACGCCGGTCTCGATCTACAACTCATCTTCTTCTGACCAGATCGAATATCTCGTCGGCCATTGTGAGGCGAAGTTCGCAATCCTTGAGGATGAAGGCTTCCTCGATCGGTTCGCTCCAGTGCGAGCACAGTTGCCAAACCTTGAGGCGATCTTCCTGATCGATGGATCAGGAGGCGATGGAACCTGGGCAGACCTGCTCGCCGCCGAACCCATCGACCTTGACTCATGTGCCAATGTCGCCCAGCCCTCGGATCTCGCGACCATCATCTACACCTCAGGCACCACTGGCAATCCCAAGGGCGTGATGCTCGACCATGCCAACATTTGTTGGACACTCGAGGCCCTCAGGGAGTCCTTCGATCTGCAGGAAATGGTGGGTCAGCGGGTGGTTTCGTATCTGCCGATGGCTCATATCGCTGAGCGCGCGACAAGCCACTACGGCTCAGCCATGATGGGGTACGAGGTTGCGTGTTGTCCTGACCCAGGCCAAATCGCGGCCTACGCACGCGAGGTCAAACCCAACATCATGTTTGGCGTCCCTCGAGTGTGGGAGAAGATCTACTCGGGAGTAAATGCGGCCTTGTCAGCTGATCCCGAGAAGAAGGAGAAAGTCGACGAAGCAGTTGCAGCAGCGATTCCCATCGTCGAGAAGATGGCGTTGGGTACTGCCTCTCAAGAGGAGATCGACACCTACGGCTTTTTGGACGCCGTTGCGTTCTCGACCATTCGTGGCCTCGTTGGTCTCGACGAACTTGTTCTCGCCGTCACTGGCGCAGCGCCAATGGCCCCCGACATGTTCCGATGGTTCCGGGCAATTGGTGTGCCAATTGCGGAGATCTACGGGATGAGCGAATCCAGCGGACCGATTACCTTCGCGCCCTACCGTGTAAAGGCAGGCAGTGTTGGGCCCGCTGTGCCTGGGGTGACGGTGGCCCTCGCAGAGGACGGAGAGGTGATCTTCCGAGGCGGAAACGTCTTCAAGGGATACCTGAACGATGCTGAGAAGACCGCTGAGACCATTGATGATGACGGTTGGGTCCACACCGGAGACATCGGGGAACTCGACGAAGACGGGTATCTCAAAATCGTTGACCGCAAGAAGGAGCTCATTATCACCGCTGGGGGCAAGAACATCAGCCCGGCGAATCTCGAATCAGCGCTGAAGTCGATTCCACTGGTTGGCCAAGCCTGTGCGATTGGCGACAATCGGCCATTCGTCTCAGCGCTGGTGGTTCTGGATCCTGATGTCGCACCTGTCTGGGCCGCAGAGCATGGCCTTGAGGGCAAATCGCTGGCTGAGCTGGCGAATGAGCCCAGCGTTCTGGCGGCGATCAATGAGGGCTTGGCCGAAGCTATGGGTGTCTTCAACAACGCCGAGCGGGTCAAGAAGGTCAAAGTGCTCGGTGACGAGTGGCTGCCGGATTCTGAGCTGCTGACCCCAACCTCCAAGCTCAAGCGCCGAGGAATTCACAGCACGTTCTCAGACGAGATTGAATCGCTGTATTCCTGAGTGCGACTCGGCACGGTGCACGGCTTGTCACTCCTTTCTAGGAGTGACAAGCCCACTACCTGAAGGCTCGACAACGTGTGGTCGTTGGCTGGACTGTTAGTGCTTCGCGGGCTCGCACAGATAGGCGACGAGGTCAACAGGCACGTTGAAACCAAGCCGAATCATCTCTGCGGGATCGCACAGGTCGCGCGGGCGAAGCGTGGTGACTGCAAGGCCAGCCTGCTCGAAGCGCTCAACCACATCAGGACCGTACATTCTCAGGTGGTCGATCTGGCCGAACCGGCGGATGCGCTCCTTCCGGTTGGTGAGGGTGGGGTCTTCAGTGGTCGGAGTAGTTCCTTGTGGAAACGCGAACAGAATCTTCCCCGTGGGCTTCACCACTCTGGCGAACTCCCTCATTGCGGCTGAATCATCTGGGACGTGCTCGAGTACGTGGCTACAGAACGCGAAATCGAACTCGTTATCCTCGAACTGCATATTGCAGATGTCCACCTTGTGCGTGACGTTCGGACGCATGAGGTCGCCTGAGACGTATCGCAACTGGGGAGTGGCCCGAAAGACGGGCTCGAGTACGGGTTCGGGAGCGATGTGCAGGAGCGACTTCGGAGCGTCGTCGTAGAAACCCGTTCTCCGCTGCAAGATCAGCTGATGGAAGCGATCTCGGTCGATGGCGCCGCAGATGGGGCAGGAAAGATGATCAGGTCGGTGGGTATGGCCGAAGGACTTGAGCTGTGCGCCACACACAGTGCATTCACAGCCGGTGCCATCGAAGAGGCGATGGGCAGCGGCAGGGACCTTGTGCAGCACTCGGCCGAAGAGCACCGACGCGAAGCTGGCGAGGGGTCGCGGTCCATACGCCAAGTTCTCAATTTGTTCGAGTGGTTTCAGCATCGACGTCCTCCGCGGCGTTCAGCAGAATCGAGATCAGTTGTCTCGTCATGCAGATCATTGACCATCCAGATCATTGACCATGCAGATCATTGACTGTACAGACCAATTCCACACTGCGTCATCGACCGGTTGAGAAACCACCTCCCAGCGTTCAGTTGACCGCTCGGGGATCTGAGCCACAGTGCAACGAACTTCGCTGAATCTTCTGCGAGCGCTACCCTCAGAAGATGGCCCCTCCAACCATGGCTCTGAACGATGACTCCGAACTTGCTCCTGCACGGAGGTTTCCCAAAATCGCGATGCTCGTCTCGCGGTTTCCGAAAGTGAACGACACGTACCAGCTACGTGAGATGAACGCCCTCGAAAAGATGGGCGTACCGATCGAACTCTTCTCCTTGGTGCATCATCAAGAAGGCACGGTTCACGACGAGGCGAAATCGCTCGATTCGCGAGCTCACTACTTCAAACTCCTGTCGCCAGAGGTCATCAAGGCGCAGCTCACTTGGCTCAGGCGTGACCCGTCGGGATATCTCGCCGCCTGGAAATGGGGCATTCGGGAGAACAAGTCTGCCCCAGACTTCTTCCTTCGGACCTTCGTGCTGACCCCAATTGCCGCAGCGATGGCGCTCAGAATGGAAGCTCTGGGGATCGAACATGTGCATGCTCACTTCGCGACCTACCCCACCCATGCCGCTCTCGTCATCAAGCGACTGACGGGGATTCCCTACTCGTTCACCGGGCACGCGCACGACATCCAAGTTCGACATGAAGGGCTTCAGGACAAACTTGCCGAGGCCGAGTTCTACTTCTGCTGCACTCGAGATGGTGCAGAGCAACTCCGGCTGAGTTTTGGCGAGGCTGCCGAATCGAAAGGCCATGTCGTGTATCACGGGCTCGATATCGATCAGTTCCGGTTCCTTGAACCAAACCCTGATCACGGAGACCGGCCATTACGTATTGTGGTGGTTGCGTCGTTTGAACCCTGCAAAGGCCACGCCTACCTCATTGAGGCCTGCCGGATTCTGAAGCAGCGCGGCATTGAGACCGAGGTCAAACTCATTGGCGGTGAACTGGCCAACGCTCCCGGGTTCCTCGACGAGCTGAAGCAGCAGACGAACTCCGCCGGGTTGAGTGACTCAATCGACTTTGTCGGCAAGGTGAACTCCACCAAAGTTCGCGAGTGGATCGAATGGTCCGACATTGGCTGCCTCGCGTGTTGCCGGGCACCCGATGGCCACCAGGACGGCATTCCCAACTTCTTGACCGAATGTCTGTCCTCGGGTCGACCGGTGGTTTCCTCGCTGCAGGCCGGGGTCATGGAACTCGTCACCGACGGTGTCGAAGGCCTCCTCGTGCGAACTCGTGACTCCGAAGCCTTGGCAGGAGCGCTTCAGCGAATGAAGGAACACCCAGAGCTGAGGGCGGAGATGGGTAGAGCGGGCCGCGACAAAGTAGAGCGCGAGCACAACGTCACCGTGAATACCAACCGGCTTCACGAGATCTACCTCGAGGAGGTAGGCAGAGATATCTGAGGTTCGAACTACTTGAGGGACTCGGCGTAGCGCCGGATTCCCTCAGTGACCCCTACCGTGGGTTCCCAGCCGATGATCTCCTTCGCACGGGTGCTTTGGAACTGCATCTTGGACAGTCCGGAACGAAGGCGATACTCCGACAAGGGCGATGTCTTGCCCATCTTTGCGAACAGTGGCTCCGTGGCTTTGCCCAACTTGAAGACCACTGGGCGTGGCACGTGGGTGATCTTCTTGGCCGGGTTGAGGAGCGACAGAACACGGTTCTGCGTCCAGGGCTGATTATCAGCGATTTGGAGCACTTCTCCAGTGGTGACGTCAGAATCAAGCGCACAGAACACGGCGTCGACGGCGTCGTCGACGTACACCAATGGCACCTGCACCTCGCCGTCTCCCAGCACGAGGAAGCGGTTTGCACCTCCACCCATTGCCCCAGCGAGCCCGGACAGAGCAACTCCACCGCCGATGATTGCCCCTGGCCGAAGAATGATTGCTGGCAAACCCCGTTCCTTCACAGCCGAACGCACGATCTGCTCGGCAGCGAGTTTCGACTTTGTGTAGGCGCCCCGTTCGTTGGAGCGAGGTTCGGTGGCTACGGTCTCGTCAACGAGTTTTCCGTCGAGCCCGAAGTTGTCCACTACCGACATTGACGAGACGTACACCACTTGGGTGATCCCGTGCTTGAGTGCGCTGTCAACCACATTCTGAGTTCCGACTACCGTGCCGGCCAGGTGGTCTTCCTCGGTGCCCTTCACCACTGCCGCGCAGTGAATCACCTTGGTAGCGCCAGCGAGGGCTCGATCCACGAACTCCGGATCGCCGAGATTGCCAATGGCGTACTCAACCCCGTCAATGGGGTGGTCGGGGATCCGGCGGACCAATGCGCGGATGCTCTGGTTGGTGGTGAGGAGTCGCTGCAGGATTGCTCCACCGAAGGAGCCAGATGCTCCAGTGATGACGACGTCTGCGGTTGGTGCGAGCGTCTCATAGGGTTTGAGACGCTCCTGGTACTCGATGGTGGCAGCCTGTGCCACGACCTCGTTCCAACGGACGAGTTCCATTGCATCTGCCAGGGTCACCTCCTGAGGTTCCCCCGCAGCGATCCGGCGATAGAACTCGGCGACATGGTTGCGGACCCCTTGGAGGCGTTGCACCTTCTTTGTGGCGAACTTGAACACTGATACGGGGGTTTGCACCAAGGGGCCCACGCTGTCGATGGCGACATTGATAAGCCGCTCGACGGGGCGGGGCAGTGGAAAAAACGTTCGGGTCGATTGAAACAATGAGAACAGATCGATACGCAAGACGCCTTTGGTGCCGTGCAGGAAGATCTGGTTTTGCATAGGTTTCGCATTGAACGAGATCTGGAACTGTCCGAGGCCATCGCGGCAACGAACGAGTGCTCTCCATTCGTCCCAGGCGATGGACGGTTCCCCGCCCAAGCTTTGCCATTCTGCCTTCACGTCCTCGATCGGGCCCAGGAACTTCTGGAAGAGATAGAAGTGGTGAACCGCGAGGTCTCTGAAGGTGTGACCGGGATCTTTGAGGTGCACGGGAAGCGGACCGCCCTCGTAGGGGAGCAGCTCACCGCCTCGTAGGATGTCGATGCCAACGACCTTGCCGATCTTGCCGGATTCGACTGCGGCGATGGCCTGCTGGATACCCGGGTCGAAGAGGAGAAGATGGTCGACTGTGGCAACCCTGCCCGTTCGCTGAGCCGCTTCAATGACCGCCTCGCAGTCTTCGAGGCTTTCAGCCAGTGGCTTTTCGATCAGCACGTCGCATCCCAGCTCCATGGCCTCGATCGCGACACGAGCGTGAGCTCCTGGGGGTGTCAGCACATGGATGACGTTTGCTCCCGCTTCGACCATGGCTGCTAACGAATCAAAGACGGCGATGCCGTATTTTGCGCCGACTTCCTCGGCTCGTTGGCGATTGAGGTCACAAACGCCAACGATGTCAACGTCTGGCAGTGCCTGAACTGATTCCACATGGACCGGGCAGATGTCTCCTGCGCCGACAAATCCTGCTCGCAACTTGGTGGTCGTCATATCTCAAACTCTCTCGAACAGCCCTGCGGCGCTGTTCGTATCAGGTCGTCATGGTATGGGCTTGTCGGGAGAACTGTCACGACGGATCGCGGAATCTTGCTTCCAGTTGCCCATCTCTGGGTCGATCTGGACGAAACGTGGGTCGATCTCACCTGGTAGGAGCGGGCGCATGATGAGGTCAATCGCAGTCCACAACGTGTGCGAGACAGGGATCATCATGACTGGCAACAACGCTGCTGCGGGAAACGTCATGAGAAAGAGCACGGTCATGTTGAGTCGGGGGTGCATCGCAATCACGCCCGAGAGCATCACGACAAAGGTGGCAGAGAAGGTAACGATGGTATTGATGCCGACGTAGCCGATTGAGTGGCCCACGATTCGATCAAACTTGAGATCGCAACGATGACAACGGGTGTTGAAGCGAAAGAAACGAGTGTGGGTCGCTCCGGCGCCGCAGGCCGGGCATCGCACGACAACACCGCGGGCCAGCAGCTTGAGATTCGAAACGCCTAGCTGAGCGTCTGTTTGGATCGGTTGTGCCGTAGCCATGCACCCAGTGTCGCAGAGTGCATCATCGAGAGAACAACTAGCGTGTTCGGATGCAGCGAACTGTGGTGATAACTGGCGCGAATACCGGAATTGGAAAGGCGACGGCGATGTCGCTCGCGGCGGCTGGGGATCGAGTGTTTCTCGCTTGCCGCAACGCAGCGAAGGCATCTGCGGCACGGGCGGACATCCTTGAGAAGTTTCCCTACGCTGCCGTCGAGACGATCGCGTTGGATCTAGCCGATCTCCGAAGTGTCCGTCAGTGCGCCAGCGAACTTGTTGAGCAGCTGGATCACATCGACGTGCTCATCAACAACGCTGGGGTACTTCTCTCGAAGCGCACTGAGACACAACAGGGAATCGAGTCGACCTTTGGCGTGAACCACGTTGG
>DORQ01000309.1:582-16232 GCA_003514205.1 Acidimicrobiaceae bacterium | reverse complement strand
AACATTCTGTTCACTCAGGAATTGGCCCGCCGAATGAAACCGGCGGGTGTGTGCGTTTCATGTGTCCACCCGGGCGCAGTCAACAGTGAGTTTGGCAAAGAAGGCGACACGACGGGGCTTTCGGCGAAACTGATGGGCTACGCGCACTTCGTTACCATCTCCGTCGACCAAGGGGCAGACACCTCGATCTGGCTTGCTACTGCGGCGGCTGGGGGCGACCTGTCGAGGTCAGGGACCTATTGGTTCAAGCGTCGACCCGCAAGGTTGGCACCGTGGGCGAAGCGAGAAGCGGAGCCAGCTCGATTGTGGGCCGCTACTGAGGACCTAGTCGCGACGGTCGAGAACCGCTGACCGAAACGACGGGCGCTATCGAAGCGGGGGTTCGGAGGACCACGGGAAGTTGATCCAATCGTCGGTGGATTTCCACACGAAGTCGGGCGAGATGATTGATCGAGGCTTCTCGTACAGCACCATGGAGCGAATTTCTGCCACAACTGGACGGCAGGTATCGACTACCAGCTGCAGCGTCTCCCCAGTATCGGCAACATCATCAACGATGAGGAGGCGTTGGTTTGCGAGGTCACTGAGGTTCAGTGCCGGTGGCAACATCACTGGCACCTCAAGGCGCTCATCGATATCGGTATAGAACTCGACGTTGACAACTCCGATGTTCTTCAGGCTGAGGGCATACGCGACTGCCCCGCCGATCAGGAGGCCACCCCGAGCAATGGCAACTACCCAGTCAGGCTCGTAACCGCTATCGACGACCTTGCGGCAAAGCTCCTGGACGGCAAGGCCAAACGTTGCGTAGTCGAGATCTTCTCGTGGTCCCTCGTAGATCGCTTCCATCTACCGGTTCTACTCGGCCGCGGCGGGTCGGTGCCAAGTTCACCGCAGAAATGTCATGGATTTCGGCCAGCACGCAAGAATTCCTCATCAATTGCCACGCTTCGTGTGCGAAAAGCATGGAGGAGCTCACCGTAGGCAGTGAAGCCGCACCACGTTCGAACCAGCACCAGTTCGATGGAAACGAAGCGTGCGCCGTGAGTCGTGTCAGGGCTGGCCAGGTGGTGGCTGATCTCGTGGATGACGGTGAGAGCATTCCACGAACCATCGCGGATCCAGATCTCTCCACGACTCACTACTGCGGCGCTTGCTGTCGCGGATCGGGATCGGCGGTGCAACGAGATGCCAGCGGGGTGGTTCGGGAACAGCTCGTTGAGTTCCTCGCTGGTCAGGATCGACTCAGCGAATGCCTCGACGGACTTCCAGGTGCGAAGACGAGGGCCCATCTCCGATACCAGAGTGTCTTCTGCGGCGTAGACCCGGGAGCGCTGGAGGTCGCCGGGGAGTTGGGCGGTTGCTGACTGCTTGGCATCTGATGGATTGCTCACCGAAACGCGTCATTCGCATTCATGCAGTGAGTCGTCCCCGAGCCGAGAATCTTCGTGTCCCCAGATCAGCGCGTCCGCCTGCTGCTCCGCCCGCCTGCTGGCCGTGGCGGGATCGACCGCCAGAGACGCTTGAGGATCGAACGTTTGGGAATCTCAAACGAAACTCTGTTTCCACGGCTTCTTCCTTGTCGCGCAGGGCCAGCGCGGTGGACTCACTGAGCGTGGTGTTCCGCAGTGTGGAGGGTGTGTCGCATTCCGATCCGGTATCTGAACCCTGCGAGCGGGAGTGGTTCTGGGATTCAGTGGCGTAGACCTCCTTGAGTCGTTGAGCGACCACGTTGACGAATCCAATGATGAAGCTCCTTCGCCAATCCGCAAGTGCCCCACCAGCTACGCCGGGTGGAACAGTAGCGGCCGCCATGGCAACGGCCATTTGCACCATCAAGCTGGTGGCGAGTGTGTCCACCAACTGAAGATCGGATTGAAGTCCGATCACGCTCATGTGCTCCACAGGTTCAGCGGTCAGTCGCCCAAGGCGGATCGCCCTACAGCCAAACACCGAGGCGATCGCAGTGATCAGGATTGCCTTCTGGGGAGTAAATGGCCGGTGCAGTTTGAGCCGCAGTTCACCAGGCGTGTCGCGGTTCTCGCCGCGGTGAGCCCACAGGAGCGTTTCGTCGATAGCGTAACGCGCCATGAGTTCGGCAGCCTTCGCGGTGAATGCCTCCGCCTCGGCAGGAAACTGGGTGGCCTCGGCCTTGGCAAGAAGGGAGCGGATGGTATGGAGTCGGGGATCGGTGTCGGTGGGCAGTGCCATGTGGACAGTCTTGCGCAGGCCACTGACACCGTGGTGACCGGCAACGGAAGTGTGCTGAATCAGGAGCGACCTCAGAGCGGTCCTTGACGGCGGAACGGGCCAGCAGAGCGGTAGCGTATGTTCCTGCGCCGCTTGAGGAGGCTCCATGGCAGAGAAATCTCGGGTAGGGGGTTGGTGGAAATGGGTCGCGGTTGGGCTGGGCCTCCTCGTAGGAATCAACCTGTTCGGATTCGATCCGATTGGGTCGATGCGCAACAGCTTGTTTGGGGTGGAACAACGTCCTGAGGCAGCAAAGACAACGCTCGTGGCGATTCGCAAAACCGCCGATCTCAGGGCAGCTACCGGAGAGTTCAGTGTGCCGGTGTACTTCGGCACCGAGCAGGACGGCCTCATTCACGACATTGTTCCCGACGCCTTCGATGCCAACTCTGGAGTAGCGCTCTATGCCGGCGAAGTCGATGCGCTCGTCGATCTCTCGAAACTGACATCAGATGATCTCGACATCAACCGAAGCGATCGATCAATCACGCTTCGAGTTCCCGAACCTCGATTGTCAGATCCCAACCTTGACGAGTCAGCCTCAAAGGTCATTACCCAGGATCGTGGTGTCTTCACGAGGTTCGGTGAGTTCTTCGACGATGCGCCGTTGCAAGGCAAAGACAAGCTCGACCAAAAAGCAGTTGCCGAGCTTCGAGTCGCAGCTCAGGAGAGCGAATTGCAGGAAACTGCGAAGGCCAACGCGACTGCCTTTCTCACTGGGTTGCTTGAGAACTTGGGATACGACGACATCACGATCGAGTTTGTCCCCAACAAGAAGCCCTAGATCCATGCATCCTGCCGACACCCATGACCGAATTCGAGTTCAAGGTGCTCGGGTGAACAACCTCAAGGACGTGGATGTCGAGATCCCCAAACGCCGGCTAACGGTGTTTACCGGTGTGTCGGGTTCTGGGAAGAGTTCCCTGGTGTTCGGAACGATTGCCGCCGAGTCCCAACGGATGATCAACGAGACCTATAGCTCGTTCGTGCAGGGGTTCATGCCATCCATGGCGCGACCCGATGTGGACGTGCTCGATGGTTTGACCACAGCGATCCTTGTCGATCAGGAGCGGATGGGGGCAAATATTCGCAGTACGGTCGGCACCGCCACCGATGCCAATGCCATGCTGCGAATCCTGTTCAGTCGGCTTGGCGACCCTCACATTGGGTCGCCACAGGCGTACTCGTTCAACGTTCCCTCGGTGAGCGGCGGCGGCGCAGTGACCTTTGAGAAGGCCGGAAAGACCGTGCGCAAGAAGGAGTCGTTCTCCATCACCGGGGGTATGTGCCCTCGCTGCGACGGACGTGGGTCGGTCAGCGACTTTGATTTCACAGCGATCTACGACGTCAGCAAGTCGATCAATGAGGGGGCCATCACGATTCCGGGCTTCAGCATGGAGGGCTGGTACGGGCGCATATTCAACGGGTGTGGGTTCTTCGACTGCGACAAGCCGATCAGCAGGTTCACCAAGAAGGAACTTGACGCACTCCTCTACAAGGAAGCGACCAAGATCAAGGTCGATGGCCTCAACCTGACGTTTCTTGGGCTCATTCCGCAGATCCAGAAGTCGTTTCTGTCAAAAGACCGGGAGGCAATGCAACCTCACATCGGCGCCTTCGTTGACCGCGCTGTTGTTTTCACCACCTGCCCCGAGTGCGAGGGCACCCGACTCACCGTAGGTGCCCGTTCTTCCAAGATTGGCGGCATCAGCATCGCCGACGCGTGCGAAATGCAGATCAGCGACCTGGCGGACTGGGTGAACGGCATTGACGACCCCTCGGTTGGCCCGTTGCTTGAGAACCTCGTCCAGACGCTCAGTTCCTTCGTGAACATCGGACTGGGGTACCTCAGCCTCGACCGTCCTGCCGGAACACTTTCAGGGGGCGAGGCGCAGCGCACCAAGATGGTTCGCCATCTCGGTTCCTCGCTCACTGACGTGACCTATGTGTTTGATGAGCCGACTATCGGTCTGCACCCCCATGACATCGCCAAGATGAACGACTTGTTGATGCAGCTGCGAGACAAGGGAAACACCGTGCTGGTCGTCGAGCACAAACCTGAAGTCATAGCGATTGCCGATCATGTGGTGGATCTTGGTCCGGGGGCTGGAAGCGGCGGTGGTCAGATCGTGTTCGAAGGCTCCGTCGATGGACTGCGAACTAGTGACACGTTGACGGGTCGACACTATGACTACCGGGCATCGGTCAAGGCGTCGGTGCGAACGCCCTCGGGAACAATGCAAGTGCGTGGCGCCACAACTAACAACCTCCAGTCGGTTGATGTTGATATTCCACTTGGGGTGTTGGTGGTACTCACTGGTGTCGCTGGTTCGGGAAAGAGTTCACTCATCAGCGGTTCGATCTCGGGTCGTGAAGGTGTGGTGACCATTGATCAGGGCGCTATCAAAGGCTCACGGCGAAGCAATCCAGCTACATACACCGGCCTGCTCGAACCAATCCGGAAGGCGTTCTCGAAGGCGAACGGTGTGAAGCCAGCACTCTTCAGCGCGAATAGCGAGGGAGCCTGCCCGGCTTGCAAGGGTGCAGGCGTTATCTACATGGACCTCGCAGTCATGGCTGGAGTCGCCTCGATCTGTGACGAGTGCGAGGGCAAACGCTTCCAAGCTGCGGTCCTCGACTATCACCTTGGCGGGAAGAACATCAGCGAGGTCTTGGCGATGTCAGTTGCCGAGGCCGAGTCGTTCTTCGGGGACGGCGATGCCGCGATGCCAGCAGCACACAAGATTCTCGCCAGGCTCGAAGGGGTAGGGCTTGGCTATCTCACTCTCGGGCAACCACTCACGACCTTGTCGGGCGGCGAGCGGCAGCGGGTGAAGCTCGCGACTCACATGGGAGAACCAGGTGGGTTGTACGTGTTGGATGAGCCGACCACCGGTCTGCATCTTGCCGATGTGGAGAACCTGTTGGGGTTACTCGATCGGCTCGTCGATGGTGGAAAGTCCGTAGTGGTCATTGAGCACCATCAGGCCGTGATGGCCCATGCCGACTGGCTGATTGACTTGGGTCCGGGTGCGGGACGAGAGGGCGGTCAGGTGGTCTTTGAGGGAACTCCGGCTGATTTGGTTACGCAGCGTTCCACGCTGACGGGCCAGCATCTGGCGTCGTACGTGGGTGCCTGACCCGTCGCCGGATTCCTGAGAAGCGAATCGGCGCGAGAATGCTGCGATGAACCAGATTGAGACCTGCAACGCAATCAAGCACGAGTGTGACCAGTTCTTGGACCTCCTCGCGACCGCCGGGCTCGATGCCCCAGTTCCCTCCTGTCCAGACTGGACAGTCGCTGAGCTGGCTCATCATCTCGGAGGTGTTCACCGCTGGGCGCAACTGCTCGTGGAGACCCACGCGCAAAGCCCTCAGCGGAGGCCTCCACTCGAGGTCGATATCTCCGATCGGCAAGCGCTCAGCGCATGGTTCGCCGAGGGCAGTTCCGCATTTCTCGCCACGCTTGAAGCAGCTCAGCCGGAAGCTCCGATGTGGGCGTGGGGTAAAGATCAACGCGTGGCCTTTTGGATTCGGCGACAGCTCCACGAGACGATGATGCATCGAGTCGATCTCGAACTCGCAGTGGGCGCCGTCGTTGACATCGATCCTCTCGTTGCCTCTGACAATATCGATGAGTTGCTTGAGTTGCTGCCGTACGCGGTGCAGTTCCAGCCGAACGCTGCGAACCTGCGTGGAGTTGGGTCACTACATCTTCACGCTACTGATCCAGGTCTCGAAGCTAACGGCGAGTGGCTCATTCGTTACACCGAGGACGGATTTGAGTGGGCCCACCAACACGGCAAGGGCGATGTTGTCCTCCGTGGACCGCTGACGGAACTCGCGTTGGTGCTGAACCGTCGCCATGAGCTCCCTGGCCGTACTGAGGTGCTTGGAGATGCGGCTGTGCTTGAGCACTGGTTGGCCAACTCCGCCCTGTAGGACTGCCCCGCTATCACAAGGGCACCACGCCAGTGGCGGAGGCGCCTCCTACATCGAGTTGGACCCCTTGCGGTCCTGCACTCCGGCCCACTTCTGAATCCGTGCGCTCAAGGCAGGTGCCACGGTTGCAAGGGTGGCTGAGAGTCGAAGTTCGGTGGGCGCAACAAAGACCTCAGGCTGGTTTCCCTCGATCGCCCGGACGACTCCAAGTGCCACGTCGTGGGGCGCCTTGGTGCGGACCGCTTTGGGAAGGTCGATGTCACCGTCGGCAAACATGCCCGCGTCCCGGATGAAGCCAGGCGCAACCACGCTTGCGCTCACGTTGGTGCCGTCGAGGTCCTGCGCAAGCGCGAGCCCAAAACCACGAAGCCCGAATTTGGTTGCGTTGTAGAGCCGTGTGTTTGGGCTGGCAGCCAGGCCCGCAAGCGATCCGATGAGCACGATGCGTGCAGGTTCGCCCGTAGTGAGCTTGTCTTGGGCAAACTGGGAGGCCATCACCATGGGCACTCGGAGGTTCACGTCCAGCAGCTCATTGATGTGATCGCTGGTCTCCTCCTGGAGCGAGCAGTCGCCGCCGTTGCCTGCGTTGCACACGAGAATGTCGACCTCAGCGGCACGGTTGATCAGTCGGTCCACATCCCGCGGATCGAGCAGGTCAGCAACGACTACCTCGCCGCCGATCTCCGCTGCAAGCCTCTCCAACCCGGCGGTGTTTCGGCCCGACAGCACACAGGTGCAGCCCCTGGCCGCAAGTTCCCGCGCGATTGCTTGGCCAAGACCACCCGCTGCTCCAGTGATGAGTGCTGTTGATCCTCGTAGCTCCATCGCTGCAACATAGCCCGGAGTCGCAGAACTAGCATTCCGCTATGCGTTATACCTCCGACAAACCTCTCGGGCTGCTCCCAGCATCGGTTCGCGACTATCGGGAATTGGCTCGAAAGCGGCTCCCTCGACAGCTTTTCGACTACGTCGATGGCGGGGCCTATGAGGAGTCGACACTCAAGGCCAACGTGGAGGATTTGGGCGCCATTCAACTTCGTCAACGAGTTCTCTGTGATGTGTCGACGTGCTCGACGGAACAGACTGTCCTCGGAACAACGCTGGCGCTTCCGGTGATCCTTGCTCCAGTTGGGCTAGCTGGGATGTTTGCGAAGCGGGCTGAGGTTCAAGCCGCGAAAGCAGCCCAATCCCGAGGCATCACGTTCTGTGAGTCAACCGTGTCTATAGCTGGAATCGAAGAGGTCGCGGCAGCGACCAGTCAGCCGTTCTGGTTTCAGCTCTATGTGATGCGGGATCGCTCCTACGCCGAGGACCTGATGGCTCGAGCCCAGGCAGTGGGCACCACGACCTTGGTCCTCACCGTCGATCTTCCAGTGGTTGGGGCCCGCTACCGCGATACCCGCAATGGGATGACCACCGAGTTATCGGTGCTTCACAAGCTTCGTCGAGGCGCCGACCTGGTTTCCCATCCGACCTGGCTGCGAGAAGTGGCCATCGGCGGAAAGCCCCACACGTTCGGCAATCTAGAGAAGGCCGTGCCTGATGCAAACAGCCCGGAAGAGTTCAAGGCGTGGGTCGATGCGCAGTTTGATCCCTCAGTGACCTGGCAGGACCTTGCGTGGGTACGAGAGCATTGGAACGGAAAGATTCTACTCAAGGGCATTCTCGACGCAGAAGACGCGCGCCAGGCCGTGGACCACGGGGTTGACGGAATCGTGGTGTCCAACCACGGAGGACGCCAGCTCGATGACACGCCCTCAACGATTGTGGCGTTGCCAGCAGTTGCCGACGCTGTTGGAGGACGTGCCGCTGTGCTGATGGACGGCGGTATTCGCAGCGGCCTCGATGTGGTGAAAGCGCTTGCCCTTGGGGCGGAGGCCGTGTTGATTGGCAGGGCGTGGGCCTATGCAGTTGCCGCGGCCGGCCAAGCAGGAGTTGAACACGTAATCGACGTGCTCCACGAGGAGATGAAGGTGGCAATGGCGCTGACTGGCGCCTGTTCGGTGGGTGAGCTCAACCCAGAGGTTCTTCGGGAGTATCCCCGGCTGTAGCGAACCTACGACCTCGCTGAGGTCGGGCAGACTGTTGCGATGTCTGTCGACCCGATTCTGAGCGCCCGTGGTGTTCACAAGACCTACCGAACTGGAAGTGTCGAGGTCGCCGCGTTGCGCGGCATTGATCTTGACCTCTTTCCAGGCGAGCTCATCACTGTCATGGGCCCATCTGGCAACGGTAAGACCACGCTGCTGAACTGCCTCTCAGGCCTCGACGAGGTTGATGAGGGCACCATTCATGTCGACGGGTTAGACCTAGCTTCGCTGTCGGACGCGAAGCGGGCGGCGCACCGAGCGGAGCGCATGGGGTTCGTCTTTCAAAGCTTTAACCTGATTGGTGTGCTCTCAGCAGTTGAGAACGTGGAGCTTCCGCTGCTGCTCAATGGGCACAATGCCAAGAGCGCCCGAGAGGCCGCGCGGGAGATGCTGAGCAGGGTTGGCTTGTCGGAACGCTTCTCGCATCGGCCGTCGGAACTCTCGGGAGGGGAGCAGCAGCGGGTCGCTATTGCACGGGCGCTGGCCGCTCAACCTGCACTGATCTGGGCTGATGAGCCCACGGGAAATCTCGACTCGGAAACAGCCGGAGCGATTGTTGAACTGCTTCAGGAGGTGCACTCCCACGGCCAGGCGCTTGTGATTGTCACCCATGACCCAACGATTGGAGCACTCGGTCAACGGCTCATCCATGTGCGAAACGGCCTGATCGATCACGAACCAGCGGTAACCGCGCACACGTGATGGCAACCAATCTGGTTATCGTCATTGCAGCGTGTGGGGCGGCCCTCACGCTGTGGGATCTGACACGATCCCCGATCATTCGAAGAATCGCTACCCGGAGCATTGTCCGGCGACCCGCCGAAGCTGCACTCATCATTGTGGGTTCCATGTTTGGAACGGCGATCATTGGAGCAGCATTTGTCGTAGGCGATTCCTTTGACGGTTCGATCCGCGACATTGCCCGCCGCGAGCTCGGCCCAGTTGATGTGGTGGTCACGCTCCGGCCAACAGTGGAAACCCCGCCGGAGGGTTCGGAACTCGAGGCGTTTGTGCGTGAGGCCAAGCTCGATCACGTCGACGGGCTCCTCGGCTCAGTGAGTAGCGCTGTGGTGCTCGACAACCTCCAACGCGGTTCCAGTCAGAAGATCTTGCCGAACAACTGCGTGACAGAACTCGATTTCGATCGGGCTCGGCAGTTTGGACCCGATCCTGCAATTGGAGGACTGGCTGATGCTGGCCCAACGCCGACCGTGGGTCAGGCGGTGTTGAGTGAAGAGACGGCGCAACTGCTTCGAGTGAGCACGGGGGATACCATCGCGCTGCATCTCTATGGCCAAGCGATTGAGCAGAGGGTTCGCCAGGTCGTTCCCACCGTCGGACTTGGCGGATTCTGCAGCGCCCTCGTTGCACCAGGGACGATTCAGTCGGCCTGGGGTGCTCGAGCCAAGAGTGGTTCTGGCACAGCAGCAGCGCAGGCGGAACCGCCATACGCGGAGCTGCTCATTTCCCTTGAGGGCGGGGTCTTTGACAGCACCGGCCCGGCGCTTGAAGTTGAGGCCGAGCTTGGGCGCGTCCTCGCTGACTCAAACTGGCCAAAGGCTGAGGTGTCGACTGCCAAGCTCAATCGCCTAGATCGAGCGGAACGCCAAGGAGAGAACCTCCGCACGATCTTCAGCGGAGTCGGTGGCTTCAGCGTGATTTCGGGCATCTTGCTGCTCGTCAATCTGGTAGTGATGCTTGCCGAGGAGCGAAAGGTCGAGCTAGGTGTGCTGCGGGCCATTGGACTCAAGCGCCGACATCTTGTGCGCAGCTTTAGCCTAGAAGGATCGTTGTATGCAGCGGCCTCAGCGGCGCTCGGCGCTCTCGTCGCGGTGGGTATCGGCGCGCTGGTGATTGTCGGTACTCAGAAGATCTTCGCCGACCCCAATCGCCGTTTCCAGACATCGCTCTTTGTGAAACCCTCCACTCTCCTGCTGGCAGCGGGTGTTGGGTACTCAATCTCGATGCTCACGATCTGGAGTGCTAGCGCCCGGATTTCACGGCTCAACATCATTTCGGCGGTGCGAGATCTTCCCGATCCTCGTACTCAAGGGCGGCGACTCGGTGCGTTGGTGGGCGGAACGGTTGGGGTAGTGGGCGGCACTGCGCTATCTGTTTTTGGGTTGAGTGCTGAAGCGCAGATCCCCCTGCTCGCAGGGGTGCCGCTCGCCGCCTTTGCCATGATTGGTCTGACTGGTCGCTTCCTTCCGAAAGCGGCGGCGTCTGTGATGTGGTCAGTGATCGCAATCGCGTGGATCCTCGGGGTGTTCACGGTGTTTGCAGAGATCATGGAGCATGCCGGCATTGGTGTGTTTGTCGCCATGGGAGTGCTGCTCGTCGCGGCAGCGGTGCTGATGGCAGTAGCCGTGGCCCCATATCCAGCGCGGTGGGTGGCTCGTCTCCCAGGCAGTTGGGGCCTTGCTGGTCGACTCGGGTTCGCGTACCCCCTTGCGAAATCGGCCAGAACAGGGCTGCTGCTCGCCATGTTTTCGTTGGTCATCTTCACCATGACCTTCATGGCAAGCCTTGCGGCGACGATTGACGACCAAGCGACGAGTGGTGCGAAACAAGTCTCCGCCGGCTATGACCTACTGATTGAGTCGAGCCCGGTGAATCCGATCTCCGCTGAGGAGCTCACTGCTCGATCGGAGGTCGCCGAGGTTGCGATGTTTACTCGAGCTGGACCTGAGTTCACTATCCGGTATCAACGCGAGTTCGCAAAATGGGCGGTCTCGGGCTTCGATGAGTCGCTGCTCCGCTATGGCGTGCCGAAGTTGAGCGAACGCGACTCCCGTTATTCAACTGACAGGGCAGCCTTTGACGCTGCGTTGGCAGACCCGTCGTTGATCATTGTTGATGACCAGTTTCTCCTCCGAGGCGGCGGACCGAAGTCCGATGGGCCGCAAGCCGGTGATCGTGTCCAGATCCGAAACGCCAGCGGGGAGAGGAGAGATCTCCGAGTTGTTGGGGTTCTCGCCGCGGACTATGCCTGGCATGGATCGTTGTGGGCGCGAGAAGCGGTAGAGCAATTCCTTGCCCCACAGGTAGTTCAGTCACGGGCGTTCGTACGCCTCGACGACGGGGCGGCGGCGGTAGCGGCAACGAGGGGTTTGTCGGCGGAGTTCGCTACTCAGGGCGCGGAGGTTCGAGCATTCCCGGAAATCGTGGCGGAGGTGTTGGACGACACCACTTCGTTCATGAGGTTGCTTGAGGTCTACCTGGCATTCGGACTTCTCATTGGCATCGCGGGGCTTGGCGTTGTGATGGTGAGAGCGGCCCGGGAACGTCGGCGAGAAATAGCGATGCTCCGTGCGATGGGCGTTCCGAGTTTCGTGATTTATCGATCATTTCTCGTGGAGTCCCTGATCATTTCGAGCCTCGGCGCGGCAATAGGCATCACGCTCGCTCTGATCACGGCCTACCAGGTGGTGGTGAACTCCTCTGCCTTCTCGCTCTCCTCCGAGACCTTTACGGTTCCATGGTGGCCCATCCTTCTGATTGCTACGGTTCCGGTTGGAGCCTCGCTACTTGCCTCGCTGCAACCTGCTCGATCAGCAAGCCGTGTTCATCCAGCAGTAGCGCTCCGCACGAGTGAGTGAATGCTCCGTGGGCAGGCACAATTGCCTAGCGAAGTATCCTTGAGTGCACGCGCCGTTCGACTTAGGTTGTCGGAATGACCAAAAGAACCATCATCACGGTGGCAACTGCGATCAGCAGTTTCGCCGTCGCCTTGGCCGGATGTAGCCCAACCAATTCAGGTACAGCATCACCAACCTCCTCAGATGTGACCGTCGCGCAGGCGCCAGCTGCTGACCAATCGGCACCCTGCCAGAGCTCAAGCAACGCGGTTCATACCACGGTGCTGTCCACTGCAACTGAGTTCGTGGTCACGATCAACGTGACTGCACCGTTGTGTAGCCCCGTGTTGGGCAAGGGCGTCATCTATGCAATGCCCGGAAACGGCGTTGCTTGGCCACAAGAACTCGTGAAGGTCGAACCGTTCACCCTGAGCGCGGCGGGCACGACCACCGTTACCTTCACGAAGGGTTGTGGAGCTGCACAGTTCGATGTTCTGACTGGTTCGACACCGCAGACCATCGCCAATGGCCTCGGCCACGGATCGCTCATCGATCCGGCGGCTGCTCAGCAGTACTGGGGTGCGCCGTGCGTTGACCCAACGACGACTGACCCAACCACCTCCACCACGTCAACATCCACGTCGACCTCGACAACCACCGAGCCAACGACCTCCACAACCTCGACCTCGACCTCGACGACCACCACCTCAACCACCACGTCGACTACCACCTCAACCACTACCTCAACCACTACCTCAACCACCACAACTACTGCCCCGCCCCTGCTTCCCTTGGAGTACACCGGTACCGCTGACAAGACAGCGGGCTGCTATTCCGGTGCTGTGGGTGACGATACGTTCCATCAAGTGTTGGGAACGGACGGCTACTGGGACTTCTATTTCCAAGGGTGCAGTGCGTTCGCGACTGAGACGGTGGCCTTGGACGACCCTCCGGGCGGACCCTTTGCCAACGCTTTTGAGTCACCGACGGGCTACAAGTGCAAGATGTCGATCGACGGCACCTCTGACAGCACCGGTTATTACACCGATCAGATCGGCTCGGTCGCTGATACTGGTGGGCTGATCTTCCTAAGCTCGGCGAACACCTTCACCTCCAACTGGAATAGCCCCACTACCTGGCGGATCAACTGCATCCCTGTGTGAAGATGAATCCGTAGGTGTCACGCGAACGGGCGCCCGCCATGTGGTGGGCGCCCGTTCCGCGCAGTTCACTCAGTGTTGTGGACCGAGGAAGGGGCAGGGTCAGTTTGCAGCCGAGACAACGGGAGGTGAAATAGCCCAATTTCACCAACTGAGTTGTTTAGGTGGCGGCGAATGTGCCGATAGCTTCTGGGTGCACGACAGAGAGACCATCACCCCATCCGACGCTCGAGCGGCTGGCCGAGATCAGACTGACGTTCGACCGCCCACCAACGTTGGTGCCACTGGGCTTCCGCTGAACCTCATCGAAGACATTCTGATGCGAACTGTGGTTGCGGCGGGTCAGGCAACCACTCTTGAGGTTGCTGAGAGGATGCACTGCAGCAGCCCAATCATCGACTCAGTTGTGCAATCACTCCGTGACCGTGGATTGATTGAGTATCGGGGAATGGTCGGTCTCAGCTATGTATTGGCTGCCACCGACGCCGGAGGCCACTACTCCATTCGGCGTTCCACTGAATGCCGATATGTGGGGCCGCTACCAGTTCCACTTGAGCAGTACAGCCCGGTTGTGCGAGCCCAAACACCGCAACTCTTCCTCAACCAGGACAAACTCACCCGGGCGTTCAGCGACCTCGTCATCTCCCCCGAACTCATCGATCAACTCGGTCCCGCCATTTGCGGTGATGGAGCCATCTTCCTGTACGGCCCGCCGGGGACGGGCAAGTCCTCGATCGCCGAGCGACTCATCCGGGCGTACGAGGACACCGTTCTCATTCCGTACTGCCTTGAAGTTCAAGGCCAGATCATCACGGTCTTTGATCCGGTCACGCACGAGCCGGTGGCTGAGCAACCACGAGACATCGATCGACGATGGGTGCTGTGTCAACGACCCGCTGTGATTGCTGGTGGGGAGCTCCACCTCGGGATGCTCGACCTCGCACTTGATGCTGATGTCGGCACCTACTCAGCCCCGCTTCAGCTCAAAGCGAACAACGGGATCTTCGTGATTGACGACTTTGGTCGCCAAGCAATGACGCCAGAACAGATGCTGAATCGGTGGATCATTCCACTGGATCGCCAAGTCGACTATCTGACATTGATTGGTCGCAAGTTTCAAGTGCCGTTTGAAGTGAAGGTGACACTGTCCACGAACCTCAGCCCCGAGGCGCTCGGGGATGAGGCGTTCTTTCGACGAATTCACAACAAGGTCTATATCGGCTGCATGACAGACCAGCAGTTCGACTGGGTGCTCGCCCGAGTCGCGAAAGCCAAGAAGATCGGGGTCACCGCCGATGCTGCAGTCCGCCTTCGACAGGTCACCAGAGGTCATGGCGACGGTGAGTTGCGCGCCTACCTTCCCGGCGTTGTGTGCAAGCTGGCAACGGCAATTTGCCGATATGAGGGAATCCCCGTTCGATTGACTCCTGAGTTGGTCGATCGAGTGCTCGATCTGTACTTCGCCAAGACCGATTCGCCGGCCGCTCCGGCGCAGGCCCCCGAAAGAGCGCATGTCGAGAAGCGCCCGAAAGCGATGGGCCCAGTGGCCGCTGCACCACCACTACCGATGACCACAGCGGATCTTCCTCCGGAGTTGGCCAGCAAGCAAGCTGCTGTGTGAGCGCTACTCGCGCCATCCGCCGCTTCAGTTGTGATGACGCGCCGACGAGGCCTCCACTCACCGAGGAGCGTGAAAAACCTAGGAACTTCTCGGCGGGACCCGTCGTCCAACTCGGTATGGGCTCCAGACCACGACCGATGACCACGGCAATGTTGTTGTTTGTGGGCATGCTGTGTGTTGGCTGTGGCACCGACCGGGGTAAGGAGGCGCGCATCGTGTCGGCTCCCGCAGAATCGAAGGGTGACGATGCATCGATGGTTTCATGCACGTCGGACCATGATCAGATCCTGGACCTCCTGCGCTCGGGTCTACCAACCTATGACTATCGGCCTGCGACGGACCTCAGAGCACTGGTGAACGACTCCGACGTGGTGCTTACCGGCACCATGTCGAGGATCACCAGAGCGAGCGATGTCGGCGGGTCGCACGGGGAGCAACGGACGGTCATCAGGGTCGGATCGCCTGAGGTACTCCACAGCGCGTTGGGGCTTGATGCGCCTATCACGGAGTTCGCCTACCCGTCATTGTGGACACAGGGCGGAGAACCGGACCCACTGGCCAACCCCGTGAACGTCAAGGACGTGCACTTCCTTGCTTTCCTGCATCGTTGGGAAGGCGAGCCCGGTAGGTTCGTCGCTGGCATCCAAGGGCTCTTCGTTTCCTGCGACGGGGGAGTACCGCCGGAGGCAATTGTCGAGCCGTTGCCCACCGACGGTGCTGGGGTTCCATTCAACGAGCTCCTGGCCATGGTGGGGGGCGAGAACCCGGCGGCCACTTCGCCGACAGCGATGATCATGTCGGCTGCGGCTCTCCAGCTCGTGACTGTCGATCACACATTCGGCATCGGTCGGCCCAGCCCGTTTTCGACGTTCCTCGTGCAGACCCGCACCGACCCCGGTGCGGGTGCCGTAGGCCCTGATGGCCGCGGCAATGGCGACACCTCCCGCCCGCTTACCTTGTTGGAACGGACGGCGATCAAGCAGCGACTCAGCCCACTCGGTGAGGTGAA
>DORQ01000309.1:0-241 GCA_003514205.1 Acidimicrobiaceae bacterium | reverse complement strand
AGCCATCTCCTGATCGACATCGGTAGTCCGTTCGGTTTTCTAGCGATGGACAACGAACCCGAGAACCACCTCAAAGCTGGCCCGTGGTGGAGGTGATGGGAATCGAACCCACGACCCCCTGCTTGCAAAGCAGGTGCTCTAGCCAACTGAGCTACACCCCCGTTACGGGAGATTGCATACTACCTGCACGGCCCGCATATGACGCCAGTTTTGACCGAGGTACTCAGTCAGCGAGGCGTAC
>DORQ01000338.1:3965-5377 GCA_003514205.1 Acidimicrobiaceae bacterium | reverse complement strand
GTTCGCGAGGATCTCGCGCTTGGGGCAAAGGATCGAAAGCGAATCGTCGGCATCGCTCTTGGCGCGCTGGCACTCGGGGCCGTGCCATTTCTCCTGTCGAAGCCAATGTTCGTTTCGGTCTTCGTTCGCTTCGAGTTCGACATGCTGGAAAAGTCGACGGCGATTGGCCTCGTCTCAGCGGTACCCCAGGCGGGACTCACGCTGATCGTCATCGCCGGTGCCCTCGTGTGGGCGTTCGGTCTCAGGTCGTTGCCGGTAGCGCAGCGATGCGAAGGCCTTCTCGTCGCAAGCATTCTCAGTGGCGTCCTCCTCTCAGGGATCATCTCCCATCTCCTGGTGTGGACCCTTCCTGCACTGTTCCTGGTTGCGCGACGCTCTCTCCCGAAAGGACTCTTGCTTCACGGCTCGATCGCAGCGCTCACCCTGCTGCACCTTCTCTGGTACGACTGGCTCGATGGTCTCATACTCGATGTTGCTGACCCGCGGCTTGCTCATGGCTCACCGTGGCCTGCAATTGAGCGAATTGTCCCGATGGTCAACCAGGTCGCCTCGCTGATCTCAGCGCTGACGCTCATCGCCGCTGGGATTGCAATCGCTTCGTACACGCGTCCCGTTCCGGCACCATCTGATCTCACGCCATCTGGCAGCTCTGCCGCTGAATTGGTTGCAGGCGCCCGGTCGCGAGTTTCCCTGTCCACACTTCGCCGACGATCGCTCGTGGGCTGCGCGCTGGTGCCGCTTGCGACGGTGGGCACACTTACATTGGCTGCCACGGCCGGAGCGGAGAGCGGCCATGTGGTGAGCAACATCAGTCACGAATTCTGGAATGCGAACTCAACTGAGGGGAACTCAGTTGGAACGGTCGAATCTGGCCTCTTGCTCCTCCCCCGCGGAGAGGCGTGGACCTCAGCACCAATCCTTGCCTCCGGACCGGCGAGCCGGGTCTCGCTGGAAGTCGACAAGACAACCCAATTCTCTACTGACCTGATCAACGTCGCTCTCGTCGACAAGGCCAATCGTCCGGTTGTTGCGGCATCCATGCCGGTGTGGGAGGCCGAACCCAAATCCGAACGCCGTCCGGTAGTTCTCACGTTCAATGAACGCGTCGCCGACGTCGCTGGGCTGCGGGTCCGCGTGAGCCGAATTGCAGATGGCGAAGGTCCAGCTGATGCGGAACTGCTCCTGAACGCTCTGACGACTCGCTCCGTGTCCTCCACTGGGGCATCTGGGCCACCTCTTTGGGCCGCGGATGTTCAACTGCTCGATGCTCAACCCGGAGCAGCGTTTGTCAGCGTTGTCACGGCAGCCTTGACGCCATGGCGACTTCTGCTCGCAGCGGGGATCGCTGTACTCACTGCGGCCCTCGCCGTGTCGATTGCGAGACGCCGGGGGGACGGTTGGCCCGATCTAGA
>DORQ01000338.1:0-3745 GCA_003514205.1 Acidimicrobiaceae bacterium | reverse complement strand
GCAGCGGCGGACATTGACACAGCAACGTTGCTTGCCCAGATCCCAGAGATTCACGCCGTTGAGGGTGACACCTCGGACGCTCGGAAGAAATTACTCAAGAAGCGCCAACGAACCGTCGATTCATCGACTGGGCTGAGTTCAGCTGCTGCGCCCAACGAGACGGAGACTCTGACGTGATATCGCCTACACCTACCTCGCGCCGAGCAATCATCGCCGCAATCACCGCGATGACGATCTTCAGCGCCCAGCTCAGCGGCGTATCGGCCGACTCCAATCCAGCGACGACCGACTTGGCATCGGCATGTACCGTGACACCGGAGTTCAGCCAGGGATTGCAGTCTGGGCAGACCGCCGTTGGCATCGGGGAGGCCGTCACGTTGACGTCCTCGGCTGCGTTCGACGAGGGTACCGTCTTTCAGGACGTACTGAAACGCCCTGACGGCTCCACCTACTACGCGTCCGCTATCTCCTTGCGGGCATTGGCTTCTCCCCTCAACCTCAACCCTTCAGGTGCGCAGCTCTTTATCGAGGGAGAGCTAGTACCAACCGTGGTTGGCTCCGCACCAGACCCGACGAAGTTCGTCATGTCGACCACTCCAGATGCCGAGGGCGTCACCTTCACGGTCTACTTTCCCGGCGACGAGGCTGCGATGCTCGCAGCTGAAGAGGGGCACGGAGTCGCTTCCTACACGGTTCCCGCCGGAGGTCAACTCTTCGAGGTTTCCGCTGAAGCAACGCTTGTGGACGGACCAGGTGCCACAGCAGGCCTCGTCCACCCTGTCCTCACCTGTGAGACAGCCATCTCCTCTGGTCCCTCGAACCTCGCGTACGCCAACGCTGCGTCGATCGCCGTAGTGGAACCGAATATCCAGATCACGAAGTCTGTCAGTCCAACTCAGCTCAGCCCCGGTGGTACAGCAACCTACGTCATAGGTGTTTCGAACCAATCACCCAACCCAGAGTTGGTTGCCGGCGATGCCTATGACGTGGTCATCACCGATTCACCCTCGGCAGGACTGATTCCGCTCACCGAGGCCGGAGTACCGGCAGGAATTGGTGACGAGGTCGCCAGCGGTGGCGTATGGGACGGCACGAACATCACGTTCACCCTCAACAAGCTCGGTTCTGAGCTCTCGGTCCCTCTTACCTACCGGATGAAGGTCGACCCGACGATCGATCCGAACACGGCGCCGGCATTGACGAATAGCGCTGTCGCAGATTCAAGCAGTCTGCCCGGCACTGGCGCTAACGCTATCGGCGAGCGCCAGTACCAGGTTGGTCCGGTGAATACGACCGCAGTAGCTGGTGCCGCCGCTCCGACGATCACGAAATCGGCAAGCCCTGGTATCGCCAACATCTATTCGGGCGTTCGCTACACCTCCCAGATCGTGATCCCACCGAACGCAAGTCCCATCTTTGACGTCACGTTCCGCGACACCATGGAACCGGGACTCGTGTACAACTCCGACAATCCGTTGAGCGTCGTGTGCACGTCTGGGTGTATCCCGGGCGATCCCGCAGGAGCAGCGATCAGCCCGCGACTCATTCTCCCCGACACCTCCCAGCGCGTGGGCTGGCGATGGCCCGAATTGCAGCCGAGCCCGTCCCAACGTGTCTACACGGTCACGTATTGGGGCTACATGACCTACAGCAACGGCGTGAACGTCACTGCCTTGGGTGACCGATTCGATAACACCGCGTCAATCGGATACAACTCCGTCGCTCGCCTGGGTGAAGTCCAGCCAAACATCACGCTTGATCCCACCTTCGATGCCCAAGCACAGGCTGTCGCGACAGTCGAATACGGCCGACCAATCCTGCGGATTGAGAAGACAGTGAACGAGTCATCTCCACTCGATCCAAGCCCGACGGCCCCACTTCGCTACACCATCAAGGTGTCCAACATCGGCAATGTTGAGGCGCGAAGCATCTCGATCCCCGAGAGCCAGGTACTCAACTTCTCAGGTGGCCTTCCTGCAAATGTCTCCGCAGCCGGCACGAACATCTCGATCGCGTCGATTCTGCCTGGGGCAGAGGTCGTGTTTTCCGGCACGGCACCATGGACCCCGAATGGTCTCCCGTCGCGCACGAACTTCGCCTACATCGCCCAGCACAGCAGCCCAAGCGGTGAGAACTACTTCGGAACGATCGGAGCATCAAACCAGTCAGCTGTTACCACCGACCTGCTGGCTCCCAAAGTTGTGGTCACCAAATCTGGGCTCGACAACCCAGCTTCGGTGAGTGGTCCGGTTCGCTGGAGGGTGGACTTGACCAACACTGGCCTCGGAACCGCGTACAACGTTTCAGTGGTGGAGAATCTCCCACCAGGCTGGTCAATCCAGTCGGTGAGTGGAACGGCGAGTTACCCCGGAACCGGAGCAACCTTCTCGTTGAGTTCACCTCTGGCACCAGGTGCGAGCACCTCCGTCATCGTGACGACGAGTGTCCCTTCTGGGACAACACCCGGTGACTTCACCAACGCTGTGAACGTGACTTGGAAGGACGGCACAGCCAGCACGTCGACCCGAGTAGATGGAGTACCCGTCAGCTACTCGGCAACAGCAGAAGCGACCGTCGAACTCGACCAACCCCGTCTGGCCGTGTCCAAGACCCCCGATCTCGATGCACTCCCAACCCCGGTGATTCAAGAGGGGGGCAGCGGCAACTTCTCCATTGCAGTCCAGAACCCGAGCGCGGTCACGGTGCGCGATATCGAAATCACCGACCTCTTGCCAGCTGAACTCGACTTCGACAGCGTCATCGGGTGGCAGGTATTGCCCGAGCCTGCCGTCCCACCGATGGTCGGTACCGCCGATACGGCTACGGGCCCAGTCTGGACTGTCTCGGAGCTCGCTGCCGGGTCGGTGTTTCAGGTCACCTATCAGGCAAATCAGACCGGCGACGTTCCCGCCGATGGCACCATGGTGAACGAGGTCATTGTCACGGCAGCGGGAACTACTCAGGTCAGTGACAACGCCGCTGCGTTCTTTGCTCCGAATATCGCTACGCCAAGAATCGCCAAGTTGGCGGCACCAGTCTCGGGAGCACCTGGCGACCAAACTACCTACACGATCACGGCCACTGTTCCCGAGAACAGCGTCGCTGTCTACGACCTCTTGGCTGAAGACAACCTTCCCGACGGCATCACGTTCGGTTCGGTCGTGTCGGCGACATGTAGTGGTCCGTGTCCGAACGGCCCTCCGACACAGCTCGCTACCTCCGTTGATGCTGGGGGCAAAACTCGCTTGGCCTGGTCACTCGGAGATCACCCTGCGAGCAGCGCCGACAGCGTATACACCTTTGTGTACACGGCAATGATCGCTGAGTATTTCACCGATGGCGCTCAGGTCGTGGACGGGTTTCGCGAGCCGCTCGTGAATCGAGCACGAGTGTTCTATACAGTCGATCCGCTCCTCAATCAGGGAGGTCTCGCCCCAGGGGGTCCGCTCCCCACACCACTGCCGCAGTATCGAACCGCCTCAGCCTCGGCGGAGTTCGACGTCCAAACCCCAAGCCTTGAGCTCAAGAAGTCCCTCGTTGGTCTCACTCCTTACGATTGGGAGAACGTCGAGTCGGGTTCCACGACGTCGATCTACGCGTTGAACCCTGGCCAGCAGGTGACCTACGAACTCCTCATCAAGAACATCGGTTCTGCTCCGGCAATCGACGCCGTCATCGCCGACGATCTCGCTCAGGGTGAGCTCAGCAACCTGAGCTTCACCCTCCCAGCTGGCGTGACCAGGGT
>DORQ01000104.1 GCA_003514205.1 Acidimicrobiaceae bacterium | reverse complement strand
CCTCGCCAGCCAGATCGGCAGCTCGTACCGCTGAACGGAACAGTGTTTCGAATTAGTGGACACCCTCAATATCGGTGCGTACAGTGGCGCTACGCATTGTTGATGAGGGGAAATCCAATGAAACACCACCATTTAGGCCGACGAGTACTCGGAATTACGGCTGTTTCAGCCGTTTCGTCACTCCTGGTGAGTGCATGTGCGCCGCAACCCGTGCCTGTCCCAGATCTTCCTCTTCCGGTGACAGAATACGCAGTGGACCTGTCGATCCCGGGCGTTTCCTTCGCGAAGGCCGCCAACGTTGTGGGTTCTTCGGATAAGGAACTCGTGGTGTCAGCATTCGGGGTGCCCACCACTGCTCCCGGCACTGTCACGCTGTACCAGCGTGGAGCGGACCTCAACTCATGGACTGAAATCCCAGTCGTCACCCCCGCTGATGGCATTAAGTTTCCAAACGATACCGAGGTCGCCGACCTCAACAATGACGGATTGACGGACCTCATCGTCTCCGGGGGGTTCTTCTCCTGTGCATTCAGCGGGACTGGTTGCGGCTCACTTCAGTGGTACGAACAGGGCCCAGCGGGAAGCTTCACGCGACACAACATCATTACGCCAAACAACACCTACTTCTACCACCGGGCCATCGTCACCGACGTGAACCTCGATGGCATCACCGACATTGTCACGGTCGGCGAGACGGCCGACTATGCCCGCACTGAATGGTACGAAGGAACCGCAGGAACCGGCGCCGCTCGCTTCCTCAGCACCCCACACATCGTTGGCGTCGGTGGGGGCAGCCTTCCAGTCATTGACGATGTCGACGCCGATGGCGACACCGACATTGTGTCTCCGCAGTACTTCATTGGGGGGCCTGCGTTCATCTGGTTCGAGCGCACAGCAGATCCTTCGCTTGCGAACCCCGCTGGGGTGTGGGTGCAGCACAACTTTGCAGCGACTGACACCGTCAAGGGATTCGAGATTGAGAAGATACCGAACCTGCTCGGAGATGGCGTCGCTCGTTGGGTTGGCACCAACCATGTAAACACGACCTTCGGTTCCACCGCCGAAGCAGCGTTGTGGAAATTCACCGAAGGCGTCACTCCAACCGATCCTCGGCTAGCAGCCCCGATCTCGACTGGCATCTTTGCCCGCCCGTCAAGCCCGACCAGCCTCGCGCCCGGTCTCTTCGGATCAGGCGATGTTGACTCAGATGGCGACATTGACTTTGTCGTCTCCGGTGACGGCGACGATCGGCTCTTTGTCATCCTGCAGGGACCCGGCGGTACCTTCACGACCTACAAGCTGGCTTCAGGGATGGGACAGGCTGGCGGTGGCGAAGTGACCGACCTCGACAACGATGGCCACCGCGAAGCGCTGTTCACCAGCTACGAAAAGGGAGTCGTAAAGCTCTACGAGTTCTAGGCTTTCGCTGCTCACCAACTCAAACTGCGAGATTCCCCTGTGCAGAAGACGACTCCGAACACCTCCCCTCGATCGGCCGCGACAGCAGGCGTCATCCCAGTCGTGCTCGGAGTCGTCGCGTACATCACGGGAATCACAAAACGATGGGTGCTGGATCCAGTTGGAGATGCTTTTGGTGAGCAAACCCCTGACACCAAAGTCCTCATCGTGGTGGCTCTTGTCCTTGTGACCACGGCCGCCCTCTTTTGGAGACGGAATCGGCGCATTGCAAGAGTTCGTAGCAGTTCCAATGCCGTGAGCGATCGCCTCCAGAGGGCAGCCGACGCCATCCACGCCAGCCCTGATGGTCGCTCCACATGACTGAGGCCGCCCACACCATCGTCCGCGCGCTTCACGGTGCAGCACTCATCCATGGGGTCGATCCCCTCGTCGGATCAATCCACTACCGGATCTTCCATCCGGCGCTCTTCACCAACAGCGCTGCAGAGCGGCAAACCGGCATACTCAGCCCACTCACCGATCAGGCACCGTGGCCAGTAGTTGTCATTCTCGGCGGTATCAACGTGAACACTGACGGCTACCGATGGTTCGCCGAGCGTTGCGCTGCGTCGGGCATTGCCGCCGTGCTGTACTCACACATCGGGACCATCACTCCCGGTGAAGTCGGTCTTTCTCCTGGAATCGACCTCGACGCACTGCGGCCAGACACATTCGGCACACGACCGAGTTGCACAACGCTGGCCGCACTGCTCGAGGCCATTGCCCGAGAGAACGAAACAGGTCGCCTGGCAGGATTGCTGGACTGCACCAGCATCGGCCTGTTGGGACATTCGGCAGGCGGAACAGTCGCCCTGCTCAATGCCAACCCGGAGTGGTTCCCCGGCGTCGCAGCGGTTGCGAGCTTTGCCGCTCACACTATGCCTGCCGCGATACTGGGCCATCCGGAGGGGACGGTGCTTCCAGTTCATCCCGGAGTGGCGGCCCTCGTACTGAACGCCGGTCGCGATGAAGTCATCGAGGCAAGCATCGGCCGATACGTCAGGGCCGATGGCTCCAATCCAACTGACCATCACCCAGTGCTGGCCACGTTCCGACACGCGGTCACGGCTCAGGGCTCCGCGCTTGTGACACTTCGCGATGCCCGGCATCTCACACTGTGCGATCCGGTGGACACCACAACAGCACGAGGGTTCCTCGAAGGTCCCGATCCACACGGGGCCGAGCACCGCGACTGCATCGCCCGCCTCCTCCTGTCCTTTTTCGGTACGCAACTTCAGGGCCCCTCGGCGGAGCCGACCAACGACCCAACAGCGGCTTGCACCCAAGCCGATCGCGAGCTCATCAGCGACCTGGAACTCAAGTGAGATCTCAGCCGGTGAGTCGGAATCCCAGGGTGAGGAGCATCCTCCTCGCCGCGGTAGTGATTGCTGGATCAGTGAGCGGTTGCGGAGCCAAACAGACCCAGTTGCTTGAGGCGGCTGAGGTAGCCGAAACCGAAACCGGCCAAGGAGTGACAGCTACC
>DORQ01000005.1:802-2960 GCA_003514205.1 Acidimicrobiaceae bacterium | reverse complement strand
CTCCCCACCTGAAGGGTTCGTTGGCCCCCTTGATCGCTGGCACCGAGTGGGCGCCCAGTGTCTTTCGAAGACGGCGTTCGATCCTGTGTTTCCGAGCGGCGGCGAGATCAGCAGAGAGGTCTGCGAGGCTGCGGACGGCAACTACCTAGAGGTCACGGCGTGGACCCAACATGTGTGGGTCGTACCTGGGTGGGAGGCTCCTGGGGGTGTGTTCGCGGACACCAACACCGACATCGTCTGCGCAGATGGCACAACAAACTCTGATCCAGTGACCGGGTGCAAACCCCCAGAGGCGGTACGGCAATGACCCTCAATATCTCCACCAACCGCCGGAGCCAGCGGTGGAATCGAAGCCGAGTTTCAATGGTGGCACTCAGCGCCATCGCCATTCTTGGCGCCTGCACGGACTCCACCCCTGAAGCCAAGAAGCCGGTTGAGGTTCTGGGGATCTCGGAAAGTCGCTCGAAGCCAACCGAATACGTCGGCATCACCGGGCGAATTCCGATCGAGCCTTCAGCTGTCAAGGCCGTGCTGGGCCCGCTCTTTGATCTCTCAGCTGCCGGGCCGACCGAGATCGACTTCGGTGACGGGATGCGATTGATCTCAACTCCTGATCCGAAGACCTCTGCGCAACGGATCATCAAACTCCAAGTGGAGACTGTCTCTGAGCCGACCACGCGAACCATTGCTGCCACCCCAGCCTCTGGCGAACTCGGAACCACCTTTGTCGCGGCAGTCGATGCGGCACTCACGACTGGGGCCGAGGTTGAAGCCGCAGCACTTGCCAAGTCGCAGGGCCTTGACACGTCAGTTGCACAATACGCGAATAGCGAACCGGCCCAACTTGAGTTTCGTATGACTTCGCCCAATGGAGGCACGCTGAGACTTGCCGCAGTCGACCCACCCGATACCGGGCCCTATCTCGAAATCACTGCGAATACGCCAGTCACCTCACTCGCCAAGGGCAATATCAACGAACCGGCCGTGGAGGGCACAGCGGTCGAATCAATCTATGGCCTCGTGTGGTTCGGCGTCAGTCGTGATCAGTTCGAATTCTTTGTGGACCGCGGATATGGGGTCACCGCTGGCAAGGCCCAGAACTTCAACGACTTCGAATTACTGCCTCACAGCTGGCTTCGCCTCACGGTGACGCCTCAGCTCGACGACGATCGCGTTGACGTGGCCTTCGCTGTGGTCACCAAGGACGGTGATCGAGTTCCCTTTGCCCGCGCTCCTGCATCGCTGGTTGCAGGCGAACTCTTCAAGAACACGGTGTTTCGCCAGATCGATGCAATGGACGCGCAGGAAGCCCGCCAGCCGGGCTCATCGACCCATTGGGAAACCCCCTTCTACTATGACGATCCAGAGGGTGGCGGAGTTGTTGAAGTCGTGGCCCAAGGCGACAAGGGCAAGGCCCGGATTGCGTATGCCGTTGAATCGCCAAAGCGTGAACTGGTGGATGTCGACTTTGTTCCCTATGTGGGAACAGTGGTTGTTCCCGATGATTGGGATGCGGTGGACCCAACCTGCGCCAAGCTCGGGACCAAGGAATCGGCAGTGGGCCGGTTTGATGTGAGCTTCGTTGCGTCCTCCGCAGTACTCGGTGCGGACCTCAAGGCCCCGTTGGTTGGGACCGTGTACGGCCAGATCTTTCGCTCCGAGGACACCAAGATCACGGGCCCAATTCCTGGCGCCGAGTCGATGGCCACGCTTCGACTTGAGGGCGTCGATTCCCAAGAGGGCCCCAGCGCGAGCTACCTCATCGACACCAAGCTTCCAACTGGTAACTATCAAATCCTCGGCTTCCTCGATATCGACTCCAACGCCGACCCCGCCGACCCGCAACCTGATGCTGGCGACCCGGTGTTCATCCCCATTGGCGGCTTTGCGCTCACCTGCGAACGACAACCAGTCACTGCAGAGTTCGCGCTGACCCTGCCTGCCGACTACTAGGGGTGGATCCGGCCATCTCGAAGTTGAGAGTTGCGATCTGTGCGATCGCACTCTTGAATCTCGCGGCATGCACCGAGGCCGATACCGGACCACACTCCGGAGGAGTTGATCGTTCTGCGGCAACCTCGGCGAGCATCCTCCTCACGGCGAACGACCGCCTCCTCGCAGTCTCGCCTGACGACAATCGAGTGGTGGAGTTCGATCC
>DORQ01000005.1:556-684 GCA_003514205.1 Acidimicrobiaceae bacterium | reverse complement strand
TCGAGTGGTGGAGTTCGATCCTGATTCGCTCTCGGAGCTTCAACACTGGGACCTTGGGTGGAGTCCGTCTGAATTGCTCGAAACCTCCTCTGGTGTGCTGATCACTTCGGAGTACTCCTCAAAGGTTG
>DORQ01000005.1:0-236 GCA_003514205.1 Acidimicrobiaceae bacterium | reverse complement strand
CCACCTCGAATCAACCAGCGCGGGTAGTGCTGGAGAAGCAACGCCTCACGTCGATCACCCAGAACGGGGTTGTTTCCACCTGGCAGCTCCCAACCGACGGCCCGACTGCTGGGGCTTCCAGCGAGCCGAAGGCGGCTAGCAGCTCCGTAGTGGCTGAAGAACCCGTGCCGACAGGCTCGAAACCCTCCAAGGTCCGCAGGCCACGCGGACGCGACGTGTCGCTCCTGCGGTCAGCT
>DORQ01000343.1:8287-9055 GCA_003514205.1 Acidimicrobiaceae bacterium | reverse complement strand
CGCACCTTGAAGAACTCCTCATGTTTGAAGGCCCGCACAACGTGGCCGCCATTATTCTTGAGTCGGTCGTGGGGACCAATGGCATTCTGGTTCCTCCCGCTGGGTATCTCGCCGGGGTGCGCGAGATCTGTGATCGCCACGGGATCATGATGATTGCCGATGAAGTCATGGCTGGGTTCGGACGCTGTGGAGAGTGGTTCGCGATTCAGCGGTGGGAAGTTGCACCGGACCTCATCTGCTTCGCGAAGGGCGTGAACTCTGGCTATGTGCCAATTGGTGGCGTGATCATCTCTGATGAGATCGCGGCAACCTTCGAGACGCGGGTCTATCCAGGTGGCCTCACCTACTCGGGCCATCCGCTGGCGTGTGCATCGGTGGTTGCCTCTATCAACATATTCAAAGAAGAAGGCGTCCTCGACCATGTCGCACTGCTCGAGCGTGACGTCCTCGGCCCCGAACTCGCGGCGATTGCTGAGCGGCACCCCTCAGTCGGCCAACTTCGAGGACTCGGTGTGTTCTGGGCGCTGGAGCTCGTGAAGAATCCTGAGACTCGGGAAATGTTGGTGCCGTACAACGCCTCTGGTGAGGCCGCTGCACCAATGGCTGAACTTGTTGGCGCGTGTCGTGCCCGAGGTCTGTGGGTGTTCTCGCACTTCAACCGGATTCATGTAACCCCGCCCTGTAACACCAGTGTTGAGGACATCCGCACCGGGCTAGCCATCATCGACGAGGTGCTCACGCTCGCCGATGCGCGGTGTTCGGGGTAGC
>DORQ01000343.1:0-7992 GCA_003514205.1 Acidimicrobiaceae bacterium | reverse complement strand
GGCATCTACCTCGCTGACCATTTCATGCCCAACGACCCCTCAGGGAAGGTGATGGGCGGCCCCTCGCTCGATTGCCTCGCAGCGCTTGGGGCAGTAGCTGCCCGCGTCACGCGCATGCGTGTCGGCTCCTTGGTGTTGGGGAATCTCTACCGGCATCCGGCAGTGGTTGCGCATTGGGCCGCGACAATGGGCACCATTGCCGAGGGTGGTTTCGTGCTTGGCGTTGGCGCTGGTTGGCAAGTGAATGAGCATGTCGCATTCGGCTTGGAGCTGGGCACCATTCGTGATCGTCTGAATCGATTCGAGGAAGCCGTAGTTGTCATCAGATCCATGCTCAACGAGGAGCGGACCACGTTTGTGGGCGACCACTATCAGATTCGCGATGCTCCTTGTGAGCCACAACCGAACCACAGAATTCCACTCTTGATCGGAGGCAAAGGCGAACAGCGAACGATGCGAATCGCTGCGAGGCTCGCTGATGAGTGGAATGCGTGGTGCACCCCTGAGGAACTCGCACATAAGTCGGCTGTATTGAATCGGCACTGTGCTGACCTCGGACGAGATCCGGCGGACATCTGTCGATCAACCCAAGCACTGCTGTGGCCAGCGGAGTACGCCGAGGGGCGAACTGTGCCGGAGTCCCTCGCGCTGCGGCCCCGACTGGAGGGCTCGTGGGCGGCGATCGCCGGCCAGGTTCAGGCCTACGCTGCGGCAGGAACCGATGAGTTGATCGTTCCCGATTGGCTGTTCACCTCGGTCGAAGCAGCCCGGCACTATCTGGGCGAATTCCTCACGGTGGCCGCTGAGGCGCGCGCCTGAGGCGCCACTGGCTAACACACCGGTGCCGAGCGCACAGCTGCCTAACGCACAGCTGCCTAACGCACAGCTGCCTAACGCACAGCTTCCTAGCGCTTTTGCGCTCGCAGCGAGTACATCATCGGGATCCGTGCCGCTTCCGGCGGGAACTCGTAGCCACGGTCTGTTCGCTCGAGCGCGGTGGACCACTGATAGAGCGTGTAGTCATGTTCGTGGAGGAACTGGAGCTCGAAACCCGCGGTGATGATTGAGGTGACCACCTCGCCAAGTGTCCAGACGTGTTCGTGAGTGTCATTGTTGCTGGTCGCGGCATCTCGATCTGCATAGGTGCCCGTCATGTCTTCAGCTGTGTCGTGCCATTCGTGGTCGAAGTAGCTGTTGTGTGCTCTGAGGGGTAGCTCTGGGGTGGGCGAATCGAAGACCGACGCGATCGGGTGAAACTCGGCTAGGTAGAGGTGTCCGCCGGCAGCGCACATCTGTGCCATGGTCTCGGCCCACTTCGTGAGATCATGCAGCCAGGGCAGGGCGCCAAGCCCCGTGTACACAATGTCGAACTGCTGCCCGTCACACAGCGTTGGCGCCTCATACACATCCCCGCACAGGAATCTGGCCTCGATGCCTGCGCGGGTGGCGAGACGCTGGGCCTGGCTCACAGCGTTCGGGGAAAAGTCGAGGCCAGTCACTTGGGCCCCGTGCCGCGCCCAGCCCAGGGTGTCTTGGCCAAAATGGCATTGCGGGTGAAACAGTGTCTTCCCATCGACGGAGCCCATCTCCTCCAATTCGAACGGTCGCAGGTGTTCTTCACCAGCCAGCCACCGGTCGACGCCGTAGAACTCGCTCGATTCGTGGATGGGGGCGCGCTCATCCCAAAAGGCGAGGTTGTCGCTGTACCAAAGCGGACTGCTGGGTTGGCTCATTGCTGCATGCTCCCATATCGCTTGGAGGATCGGCACTGAAATATCGATACAGACCGACTCATCGCGCCATGTGCAGTTGAGTTTCCGCTGCTCCTCAGTTTGAATTCGGCAATACTGGGGCGATGACGATCACCGTGTTTCTGCTCGACGATCATGAGATTGTTCGTCGGGGTGTCGTTGCGCTGCTTGAGTCTGAGCCGGACATCACCGTCATCGGGGAGGCTGCAGACGCGGAGTCTGCAGTGGCTGGAATCCTGAGGTTGAAGCCAATGGTGTCGCTGCTTGATGTGCAACTCGGTTCAGGTAGCGGGATTGAGGTCTGCCGCGAGGTCTGCTCGGCCGATTCTTCCTTGGCCTGCGTGATGCTCACGTCCTTCTCCGAGGACGAGGCGTTGCTTCAAGCGGTGCTGGCTGGCGCCTCGGGATTTCTGCTCAAACAAATCCGCGGCATGGACATCGTTCAGGCAGTTCGGCGAGTTGCCGCTGGCGAATCGCTCATCGAGCCCGGCACCTCGGAGATGGTTCGTGCGCGGCTCAAAAACACCGGATCCAAAGACCCGCTTATTGCCTCGTTGACCCCACAGGAGCAGAAGCTGCTCGGTCTGCTGGCCGACGGAAAGACAAACCGCCAGATTGCCTCGGAGATGTTTCTCGCCGAGAAAACCATCAAGAACTACGTCTCCAATCTGTTGGCGAAGATGGGCATGAAACGGCGCACCGAGGCCGCGGTGTACGCAACTCGGGCGGAAATCGCCGAGGGCAAATTCACGACCTAAGGCTTCGAGCGCGACACGGACGACATCGCGTCGCCAAGATCCTGGTCCAGCTCGCCCTCATCTCTTCTATTGTGTGGGGATGAACCTCGGTGATACCCAGTACGAGAAGTTCAGACACTTGCTCGACACGGTGGTTGCCCTGCGCTCCGAGTCGGATCTTCAGTCGTTGCTCACTCGAGTTGTGGAGACAGCGCTGGAGATGGTGGACGCCTCCTATGGCGCACTTGGGGTATTGAATCAACGCGGCGATGGGCTGTCCGCGTTTGTGACCGCCGGTATGTCACCAGAGGAGGTCCAGGGGATCGGCAAGGCACCCGAGGGACTCGGAGTTCTTGGCGTTCTCATCGACGACCCTCGCCCCCTGCGTCTCGAAGATCTCCACACGCACCCGAAAAGCCACGGCATGCCCGCCAATCACCCAGACATGAGTTCGTTCCTCGGGGTCCCAGTGCTCTCCCGCGGCGAGGCGTTTGGAAATCTCTACCTCACGAACAAGATCGGCGGCTCGGCATTCACCGAATCAGACGAGCAGGTGCTCCTCGGGTTAGCTGCTGCAGCCAGCGTCGCGATCGACAACTTTCGAATGCTCGAGCGATTGCGGGAGTTCGACCTGGTAACCGAGCGTGAGAGAATCGCCCGGGACCTTCATGACACCGTCATTCAGCGACTTTTCGCCACGGGTCTTCGACTGCAAGCCACGGTGCGCCTCATTGAGGAACCACTTGTGGCGGCGAGGATCGAGGCGGCAGTTGATGATCTTGACGTGACTGTTCGAGAAATCCGCTCAGCGATCTTTGAACTGCACGAGCCGGTCGGGGCCGGTGGGCTGCGTACCGCTGTGCTCGCGCTGTGTCGCGAGATCGGTGAAGCAACGGGGCTCAAGGCCGTTGTGAGCTTTGAGGGAGTCGTTGAATCGGCAAGCTCGCCAGAGATTCTTGAGGATGTATTGGCAGTGATCCGCGAGGGATTGGCCAATGTGGCACGACATAGCAGGGCGAAATCGGCTGCTGTAACAGTGGCCGTGGACGACCATGAACTGGTGGTGTCGGTGATTGACAACGGGATAGGGCCGTTGTCTCGGGGTCGGATCGGCAATGGTTTGAGAAACCTCCGGGAGCGAGCCGCTCGTTATGGAGGACACTCTTCGTTGTTGCCGACCGAGGATGGTGGATCCTCGCTCTGGTGGGTGATTCCGATCCGACCTGTTGCTAGGGCTCACTAATACTTCATTGCTAGTGCGGGAGGAGCAAAGTCCCTTTTCGAGATTTCTGGGAACTACCTTTGGGACCAAAGTCCCTATTTGAAATTTCTGGGAACTGCGATAATGGGGCGTCGGAGTCTGGCGGCTGTGAGTCATCGCGGATCCCGGTGTATCCCCCCTAAACAGTTAGGTGAATCAATGACAACCCCTACGCCTCAGCGTGGCAAATCCTTCATGCCGGTCAGCATCGGCCTCGGAGCGGTATACCTGATAGCGATTCTGGCTCTCGTCGGCGCAGTGCTCGCTGCTTCTGGTGACGGCAAAGGAGGATCCACTGCAGGTGGCACCTCCACTGTGAAGGTGTCACTTTCTGAGTTCAAGATTTCCGGCAACCTCACAGCACCTGCTGGCAAGGTGGTGCTCGATGTCTCAAATGACGGTTCGATGGACCACAACCTTGCGTTCGAAGGCACCAAGGCAATCACTAAGACCCTCTCGAAGGGCGCAACGGAGCTCCTTGACCTTGGTGAACTCGCCCCTGGGGAATACGAACTCACGTGCACCATTCCAGGTCATGCAGATTCGGGAATGAAGGCGACGTTGACGATCACCGAGGCTGGGGCCTCGGGCGGTGACGCCCCAGCGGACGGCATGGCAGCTCACGGGGGCGGCGACACCCCCGACTACGCCAAGATGGACGAGGATATGCTGGCGACCTTTGCAGCCTTCCCGGCAAAGACTGAAGGCGTCGGAGGCCAGCTTGCGGTTCCGAGGATCCTCGAGGATGGAACCAAGGAATTCGATATCACCGCGAAACTCGCAAAGTGGGAAGTTGAACCTGGCGTTGTGGTTGATGCGTGGACCTACAACGGAACCGTTCCCGGTCCAACCATCAAAGTGGATATTGGCGACAAGATTCGCGTCAACTTCAAGAACGAACTGCCCCTGAACTCAGACATCCACTGGCACGGCATTGAGACTCCCTTCGGGATGGACGGCGTCGCACCAATTACTCAGGATCCGGTGAAGCCGGGTGGCGATTTCACCTACGAGTTCACGCTGGATCGTGCCTATCAAGGCATGTACCACCCCCACCTTCATGGCCAGATGACAGTGCCCAATGGCATGTGGGGCGTGATCCAAGCTGGCCCGACCCCAATCGTGCAAGGTCGCACCATCGCTGGCCGAGAGGTCCCCGCTGACGTGAAGCCAGTGCTTGACCTTCCTATGGTCCTCAATGACGCTGGAGTGATTGGCTTGTCGCTCAATGGCAAGAGCTTTCCAGCCACTGCACCCATCGTGGTGAATGAGGGTGACTGGGTATCAATGACCTACTACAACGAAGGTCTGTTGGCGCACCCGATGCACTTGCACCAATTCCCACAGCTCGTGACTGCTCGGGACGGGTTCCCCCTCGACAGTCCCTTCTGGGTTGACACCCTCAATGTGGCTCCCGGTGAGCGCTATACCGTGATGTTCCAAGCAACGAAGAAGGGCACCTGGGTATTCCATTGCCATATTCTGAATCACGCCGAACGCGAAACCGGCATGTTCGGAATGGTGACTGCAGTGGTGGTTCAGTAGCTCTACTGAGCGGGACGAACTCTGACGGACCTGGGCCAATCTCTTCGGAGGGGGGTCCAGGTCCGTTTCGTTGTCGGCCACTGCCTGTGGCTTACGTGTGGACTGGGAATCGATACTCGCTCAGTGGTCTTCGAACAATGGTGCTGAGATCCAGGAATCCCGCGACGCTCTGAAACATCCGGTGTTCGTTGTTGCGCTGCAATTCTGGGTTGTCCACTGCATCGAAAAACACGGCTGGGTCAGTGAGCGCTTCAATGGGGAACATTTCTTCGACGATTCCGGCCCACGGCTGCGCATTCGGTGTGAGCGCTCGCACCACCTCGTTACGCACATAGGAATGGGTCCGCTGGGTCTCCACTGCAACTGCGCAATGTGGACCGAACCAGCGTTGTACGAACTCCTCGTTCCCGATGCCCGGCAGGACCTCAAAGCAGGCAACAGTTGAGAATCCTTGGCATCTGCCATCTGAATCCAGTGGCAGTTGGTACTGCAACGGGATTGACTCGCACACGAGATACACCTCGGGTGCTTCGTCTACTGGGTTGAGCGCTACGAGGAATGGCTCAAGGTTCCAGGAACAGTCAGTCCACCAGGACACCAGAGCATCGGGCGGGTGTGTTCCGATGCTCAGCCCCGAACCATCGGCCACTGCTGCGTCGAACACTGCCACCTTGATCTGCGAGGCCCCCGCGAGGCCAAGAGCCTGAGGTGCTACCTCAAGCAGGTGGCGTATTGACTGCGCAGAGTCTGAGTCCGGATTGAAATGTAGAAGTGAGCAGACCTTTTCCATCCACACAGGGTAGATCCACAGGCTGGCTGACGATCGACCCCAGGTTCAGAGAGGCTGCTGGGTGACAGGACTCGAGGGCGTTACGTCTCGCTGGTGTCAGGGCCAATTGACTTTGCGGCGCTTCCAAGCACCACGTCGAGCGCTTCTGCTCTAAAGCCCTCGGGATAGGAACCAGTTCGCAAGGTCCAGATGATCACCGTCACGAAGCCGGCCGAAACGGCTTCGGCCACCACTTCTGCTGGTACGGCAAGGACGAGGTTGAGAATGAGCAGGAGGCGAGGTGGCGGGCCGGTGGTACTCGCTGAGGAGAACCAGTCAAGAGTCTTGCTCGGCAGGGTTGCGAGGAGCGACAGAACCCCGGAGGTGATCCAGATTGCCGACCAGCTAAGCAGATCGGCATCCCAGGTTGTTCGGATCACTGAAATCGCACGGAGGGTTGCGCGGGGAAGTGCAAGGTTGTGCAGGACCAGCGTTGGAATGAGGTAGGAGAGCAAATAGGCCAGCACGAAGGCTAGGGCCAATCCAATCACCCACCGAAGCCCATCCTGGTTTCTGTTCGCCCAGTATTGCGTTGTACCGACGATCAATGCTCCAACGAGAGCGTCAATGGGCCGTAACGCTGCCCGCCCCGAGTTCTCGGCGGATCGAGCATTGAGGAAACGGACAAGAACGACCGCAACGAGCAGTTGCGTGCCTGCAGTAGTTGTCGCCTTGATCAGCTCGAATCCGAGTTGTTCCCAGCGGGAACCGCAGGCCTGTGCTGACCCTGCCATGCAGCGGCGGAAGGCCTTCATCTCTGCAGTCGTCGGTTGTGGTCTTCCGAGGCGTGACAGCAGCGCTACTGACAGGCGGGCAAGGATTCCGAAAACTACGGCCTTCCACAGGGCTCCTGAGGAGCGAAGTGAGCGAACAACATCAGTGACAATCAGGACACTTCGGTGAATGACGCCGAGCTTCTTATGGGCAAACTCACCGACTTCTTCTCGGCTTGGTTTGTGGGGGCGAGGGGGAGGTGTTGGATGCTTCACCTGGGTCAGCGGTCTCCCGCTACTCGTCGCCACAAGCCGATCGGCAGGTTCCTGAGAATCGCCATCAGTGGACCCAGTCGAGCAGGGATCCACAGCACGCCGCCTCGGTGGTTCACGATGGCTTTGGCTGCGGCTGCTGCGACAACCTCTGGTGTTGTGGCCATTGGGGCTGGAGCGAGTCCGGCGGTCATCCGTGTTCGAACGAACCCCGGTCGGAGGATCAGCACCTCAATTCCTGAGCCCACGCACGCGTCACGTAGCCCCTGGGCGTAGGCGTCCAGGCAGGACTTTGATGCGCCGTACACAAAATTCGACTTCCGCGCCCGGGCTGCAGCCACCGAGGAGATCACCACGATGAGTGATCGGCCCGGGTCGCCGCTGCGTTGGTTGGTGAGTAGGTCCGCTACCGCTGCGAGTGCGGCGCAGGGTCCACTGGCATTAGTGGCGATCATGGCAGCCACCTCGGTCGGAGCCATCGTGAGGCCAGCGTGGTGGCCGAGAGCGCCAACGGCGCAGATCACTGCATCGAATGGGCCGTGCTCGACGAAGACCTCAGCAAGCACCGACTGGTGGCTCGCGATCTCGGTTGCATCCCATCGAAATGAGTGCATGCTTGGCTCTTGCGCCGTGGAGCGGAGTCTCGCTGTGAGGCTCGCCAACGCTGTTTCGGGCTCACGGGCACCGAGGGAAAAGCGGTTGTACCCCTGAGCTGCGAGGGCGGCCAAGATTTCTAGCCCAATCTCACTGGTACCTCCGAGCAAGAGGGCAGATTTGCGAGGCTGAAGCATCCTCGAAGCCTTTCAGGATCATCGCCAGATGGCAACTGGAGCGAGGGCGGGCCGTTCAGTGGATGTCAGTCTGGATGTCGGTCTGGATTTCA
>DORQ01000049.1 GCA_003514205.1 Acidimicrobiaceae bacterium | reverse complement strand
TGAGCCTGGCACCGAGCGCCGCAACCCTGGCAGTGCCGCAGGTCGCACGGCGTCCACGCCTGTGAATTGAAACTCCACGAGGTGCTCGCTCTTGCGATGACGGCAACTGCGATTGAGGCCGGCGTGCTCCTCCCGCAGTCCGCGGTGGGGTTGCATTTGGGCCTACCTGGCATGACTGTGCAACTTGCGAATGAGTGAGGTCGGGTTGCGCCGGCGAGCCGATTGCTTAGACCGAGTAGAACGCCAGAGGGATCCGCTGTGCAATATCGGGACCCAGTCCAGCATCTTCTAGGAGCTGCGCTGTCATTGCCACAATGAGATGCTGAGTTAGCTGATGTGCTTCGAGCTCCGGGTCCATCGGCGCTGGCTCTCCGTGACCGATAGTGACCTGATTGAGGGTAGGCGCGTAGCTTCCTGCGAGTGTGCCGGAGGCATGGGAGAACTTAGATTCTTCTCTCCATGTTGCATAGATCGACCAGGCTTGATTGTCGGCCGCCTTGACTGCCGCATCCAACTTTCGTGCTTGCTCTTGCAGCGTCCCCTTCTTAGGAGCGTCGAGGAGAACGGCTTCCATCTCCTCAAGGTTAAAGTCCACGTCGTGGCCGAGGTCCCGGAGGTAGCTGATGGTGTTCGCAGTGTCGCGACGTTCCTTGTCGAGAATGGTGTCAGTAGCCTGTATGCGCTCTTCCTTCGGCAGGCTGGCCAGCCAGTGAAGCCGGAGCGCTGCTTCGAAAAACAGCCTTCGGTTTGGGGCAGCTGCCGCGAGCTGTCCGCCGCTTGCGAGCATAACAATGGCCTTGCTCTGAGTGAATGCGGCGCGGCATAGGCCGATTGCGAACTGAGGTATCCGGTCTTTCAATGCGAGATCATCGAACCCGACCGCCAGCACGGCATCGGCTGAGCGTTCGATCAAGCAGGCGCCAGCAATACTCGAATCGCTGATCTTCTCAATTCGACGTTTTTGCTTTGCTCGACGCCCGCTCATGGAAACGACCATATCGGGAGCGCCATCCCACCGGCACAGCGCCCTTCCTCAGATGCAAGACGCGTGGTAGTTCGGGAGCGAGGCGAACGACGGGTTCGGCGGGTCGGGCTGAGCGGCGTTGGGTGCGGCTCGGAAGTGCGGGCTTTGCGCGAGGGATGAAGTGGCGGATGAGGGAGGGGTGCACCTGAGAGGTGACCACCCGGCAGCACCGTGCGTGCGGGCCGGGATCACCGATCACCGGGAGCGCCAGTGTCAAAAGCATCCGAAACACCCGCCGATTCTGCACCTTTGCGCATCGGGTCGTTGTTCTCCGGGTACGGTGGCCTCGACCTCGCCGTAGAGCACGTCTTCCGCGCGCGGACGATCTGGTTCTCGGAGATCAGCCCTGTGCGGCACGTCTTCGCTCACCACTGGCCCGACGCCCCGAACCTCGGTGACATCACCGCGATCAAATGGGCTGAGGTCGAGCCTGTGGACATTCTCTGCGGTGGGTTTCCTTGTCAAGATGTCTCCACCGTTGGGAAGATGGCAGGCCTCGCTCCCGGCACGAGATCAGGTCTCTGGTCGTACATGGCCGAAGCGATCGAGCAGCTCCGCCCCGAGTTCGTGGTCATCGAGAACGTGCGCGGGTTGGTCTCGGCGCCCGCAATCCGTGCAACACCTGAAGGAGGCAATCGTGCAACCCCTGAACCCGCAACCCTTCGCGATCTGGAACCCGGTTTCTGGGGTGTGGGAGACGACACAGCTCGACCTCTCCGGGCAATCGGTGCCGTTCTCGGAGACCTGGCCGACATCGGGTATGACGCGCAATGGATCGGCCTACCCGCTTCCGCTGTCGGTGCCCCGCACCCGAGGTTTCGGGTTTTCATCCTCGCGCACGCCCCTGTTCAGAACTCCGCTCGCGTCCGATGCAGCGAGGGGCGGCGAGAACCTGGATCAGGTGAAAGCACGTCGCGGCACGATCGCACTCTCGCATCAGCTCATCGACCTTGCACTGAACGGGCCAACTGGCTCAGTCGAATGGAAGCCCGAACCCGAGACATTGTGGTGGCTGATCGACGGCAAACTCTGCGATGGGGCCGATACGCAGAGGCCATCGCCCGATGGGAACACATCACTGGGCGAAATGCCCCAGTACCGACAACCCTGAACAACGAGCAGAGTCCAAGACCAGCGGCGGAATTCGTAGAATGGCTCATGGGGCTTCCGTCAGGGTGGGTTACGAACTCGACACATCTGCTCACTTCGAACCATCAAGTCGCCTCCCTCGGTAACGGCGTCCAGCCTCTGCACGCGTGCCTTGCCGTCTCGTCGCTACTGACTGCCGTCAAATGACCAGCGAGGAAAGGAAAGGCACGATGATTGACTTTGAACGGGCCGAGTCTGTGGCCGAAAGTGTTCTAAGGGCGAGGGTTCTCCTCGTCTGGCGCAGAGACACTGCCGCTCGTATCTGCGTCAACAGTCATTTCCTTCTTGAGAATCCGCATTGACTGCCCGATGCTTCTCGCAAGGCTAGGAAGCCTTGGGGCTCCAAAAAGGAGGAGAACAAGGAAGATTATGACCAGAAGTGTTGGCCCATTCAAGTTTCCTAGCAATTGATGACCCTAACATTAGTAGCTGATTTGGGGGCTGCCATCAGAAGGACGTACTCGCACCCAGCCCTAAACGCAGGTGACAGGTCAGTGAAACGGTACTTGACGAATCCCTGCGAGACCCATGAGCGCGACAAAAATCATGACTCTCGGAAAGACTGCAATACATCAACAGCAGTGTTCAGTCTCTCAACGTGTTTGTCCACTGGTTGCTCCGGATAGTGTGATGCCGCATTGTTCAGGGCCTTTCTTCCAAAGACATACCAAATCCCTATGGCCGGGACACTGCCAGGATTGAGAAACATATGTGGACGCTGCGAATCAAATGCCAGCGTATCTCCGGCGCGAATCGGATACTCCTCGAACTCGATTCTCAGGCTCAGTTCCCCACTGATCATTGCAATGTGCTCGTATCCAAGGTGCCTCATGAGACGTCCTTCGATGGAACTCGCGGCGCCTGGCTGGTAAGTCACCCGCAGAGCTTCAATATCCAAACCTGGTAGAACAGCGAGGCGTTCCCAGCGCACGCCGTTCTCCATTTCGAGAACTGGTGCTTCCTCCGCAGACTGAAGTACGAAGGTCGCCTGAGGTCTAAACTCTTCCGTCTCCGGACCTGACACAGCCGCCAAACCGAGTACTGCATCAATCGAGATTTCTAGCTGCCGAACCAGGGCGTACAAGGTATCTACGGACGGCTTTGTTTTCCCATTCTCGATCTGCGACAAGAGACTCGACGACACATCAATCTTTGACGCGAGTGAACGGAGCGTGAGGTTCTTCTCTTCGCGAGCTGCCCTCAATCGGGAACCCAGTTCCACCTGGTCCACTGAACCTCCTGTTGTCGGAAAAGCCTGACTTAACACGAGTTTAGATGACATTGCAGGAATAGGGAGACCTAAAGCGGTTGGAGGTCGCGAATCACTTCAGCTATCACGGACCAATCCCCCTCCTTCAGATCACGCCTACTGACTGCACCAACGAACAGATGATGAAGTGCGGAAGCCAGCGGAAGTGCCGCGCCAACCTCCGTTGCGGCTTTCTCGGTGAGGGTGAGATCCTTCAGCCCCAACTGCGCACTGAAGGCGGCCGGGAAGTAGCTGCGCTCAGAGATGATCTTGCCGTAGGTCGGGTAGACCACGCCGGTGAAGAAGCCAGCCGAGAGGATGTCGACGAAGAGCTGGGGATCGATACCGCCGCGCTCGACCAGGTTGATTGACTCGCCCAGTGCCCCGAGGGCGTGGATCAGATTGTAGTTCACTCCGATCTTCACGAGGCTCGCTCCGGCGGCCTCTGTGCTGACGTGCCAGGTCTTCTTGCCGAGCACCTCGAAGGCGGGAGCGGCCGCCTCGAC
>DORQ01000160.1 GCA_003514205.1 Acidimicrobiaceae bacterium | reverse complement strand
GTCCCGGCTGCAAGATCACCCAACCGCTGGCTTCGCGGATTCGAGATGGCCACGAGCAACGCAACGCCGAGTGGAAGCTCCATCAGTTGGAGCAATCCACGCACGAGCGCTTGGCGAAACCCGATCGGGCCTCCTTCAGTGGTCACCACTCGAAGTCCAAGGAGCTTCTTTCCAGGGGTTCTTCCATTCCACACCGTCTCGGTCACTGCTGGAATCACCAACAAAAAGGAGAAGGTCAGCAGCGAAAGGGCGATGACCATCGCCGTGCCAGACGTCAGTCCCAAGTAGGTGAGAAGCCACAACACTGCGAAAAAGAGAACCACCTCGATGAAAAGGTCCACGCACTTGGCCATCGTCCTTGTGGCCAATCCTCCGAGACTGAAGTCAAGCTGGACTGCCTCGGGAGTAACCACTGAACCTGATCCGAAGTGATTCGCCACGACTACAGGGTACTGCGTCAGTCCAGCATTGCCCGGTTTGCAGGTCCTTTCAGATGCTGCTCGCTGCTAGCCTCGCCGCGATGGCAGCGGAAAGGATCGAAGCTACCTCCGCCGAGGTGGCCATCGAGTTTTCGGGAGTTACCAAGCGCTTCAGCAGCGGGCAACCGTTCGCAGTGGAGGAATTGAACCTTCAGATTCGCCACGGCGAACTCGTGGTCTTCGTGGGCCCCTCTGGCTGCGAGGCTGGTCACGACCCGCGTGGACTACCCCTGGAAACGCGGGAACCAATTCTTCTCGCATGCGGCCCGACCTTAGGCAGCACCGGCTCGGCAGCGGCAGAGAAGGCTCCCAACGCGAGGCCGAATCCCACGATTGCGATTGAGATGACGGAAATGGCCGTTCGAGGCGCTGGTCCAACCACGGAGGTAGTTCCAGTCAGGAAGTCGAAAATCAGCATGATCGTTTGACTAATCGCGGTCAGGCTCAATCCGAAGAGTAGGGCGTTGCGTCGACGATCGGCCGCCGATCGCCGATAGTCAAGCTGAGATCGGACGAATTCTGCATGGCTATCGCAACGTTGAACGAGGTTGTCGACGTCAGCATCCACTCCCCAAACTTCGAGGGCAACGTCGAAGATCCGGGCCTGCGCATCCACCAGTCCTCGACGCTGGCGACGAAGATATCCGGCTAGTTCGCGCGCTTCAAGCGAAACGACAGAAACGTCGAGGACTTCTCCACGCCCACGAGCGCCCCGTTTCCTCGTAGCGTCACCATCAGCATGTCGCGAACGAAGGAGATCAAGCATTCGCCCAGTCAAGTCCTCATGGACGAGCCAAGTCTGGGTGGCGAGGAACAACCCACTTTCCATCGCTTGGATATGATCACGTCTTCCATCGATGAGACCACTGAATCCATCGCCCACAATCGCCGTAGCTCCACGACTCAGCTCGACGGGTAGCCCGTAGGCCAACGGAACGACATCGTTCACTGAATACTCGCCAACAAAGATCCGGTGAACCCACAGAACCTCTGACCGGTCACTCAGCGCCGCACCAGGAAAGTACTGTTCAGCCAGCGAGCGGCAGTTCGACTGAACAAATCCGCGCACAGTAGAAAGGAATTCCAGCTCGCGAAGCCGCAGTTCGTCTCCGACTTCAGCGGCGACTTCAACAACGAGCGCAGCGACGCCGAGTTGGCCTACCAGGAGTTCGGTGTCGAACTGGTCGATACGCCTCCTTTGTCGTCTGACCGCGTTACCAAAAGCAGAGGAACCGCGCGGCGCATCTCGTTCACGAGTGAGATCAGCGGCCTCCATTCCAGGATCAGAGGCGTCCGGAGACTGCACCTCACCCATATCGACCTCGACGGTTGCAAGGCGAAATGGCGCAATGAGTCGAATCCTCAACTGTCCTCCTTCCAGTGAAACCTCGCCCAGGAGCCCTGCCCGACTAGCTGGGCGGTAAATGACAGACCCAGCTCCTCTGCGAGTCGTTCGAATGGAATGTACACGGGAGTCTGATCATGCTGGGAATATGCCCAGACGATAGTCCCAGCCGGACGAAGGAGTCTCAAGAACTCGCGAGGGCTGGGCACGCCATTGAGAGCAAATATTGTATCAAACGAACTATCCCGAAACGGGAGATGATCATTGGCCGCCGCCACAACTCTGGAGAATCGGTTCCTATCGATCTGTCGGAGCATCTCCTCGGCAGGATCGCAAAGAACAACCTCGAGGAGACCCAACGACAGTGAGCCGACTGCCGTCCCACATGAGACCTCCAGAACGGTCTCACGCGGCGCTTCTGCGAACGCCACTCGCAGGGGCAACGAGTAGTCGTAACCCTGCGTTTCAAGCCATGCGTTCCAATCGGGTGCCTGCAGCTCGTAGCGGCGAACCAGCTCCGCGCTTGCATCGGAATCCCCGCTCATTGACGCCCGGACGAGTGGGTTATGGCTGTGCTCTGACCCTCCGAGATCGACCATAGACGTGGCCACGGGGCCGATAGGCGGAAGCCAGTTTCCACACTCCACCCCGCTATTGCTATCACAGAGATGAGTGGAACCCGATAGTTGAATCGCAGATCCAGAGCATCTCAACAAGTCACGATGGAAGCGATCACAGACCATCAGTTTAGCAACTCGACGCCAGCATCCATCCTGTACCCGAACCACATTCGTTACGAGCATGGGGCGTAGAGCTAACAACAACAATATTGAATACCAGTCGTTCAAAGATCGTGCTGCTATCTACGCTGCCATTGAGTCAGGCGATGTCGACCTCGTGCCCGAGTACGCCGCATCGGGCCTCGAGTTCCTCAACGGCAACGCCGGCAAGGCCTCCGCTGATATCGAGGCCACGATGGCTGCCTTCTCGAAAGAACTCGAGAGCAACGACCTTTCAGCAGCAACCGCTTCAGGAGCGGTCGACACCAACTCGCTGGTCGTCACCCAAGCAACTGCTGATAGCGGAATCGTCACCATCAGTGACCTCACCGAGGAACTTCGACTTGGCGGGCCACAAGATTGCCCGTCCAACGCAAGTTGTTTGCCTGCCTTGTCCAAGACCTACGGCCTTGACCTTTCGGCCAACTTCGTGCCGCTCGATCTTGGCGGACCGCTCACCAAGGCTGCCCTTGAACAAGGCGATATCGACGTTGCGGTGATCTTCTCAACCGATGCAACCATTGCTGACAAGGACTGGGTTGTCCTTGAGGACAACAAAGGGATCTTCAATGCCGACAACATCGTTCCGGTCGGCACCAACGCCTTCATCACGAAACACGCCACGCTCCTCGACAAGGTGTCGGCAAAGATCACCACGGAAAATCTGACCGAGCTGAACAAACGGTTCGACATCGACAAAGACGACGCCGACGTGATCGCGAAAGACTTCATCGCGGACAACGACCTCTAGCTGACAACGACCTCTAACTGGTTCGTCTCAACACGGTTCGAGAGTGCGGATGCGGCCGACGAGGCCGTCCATTCGCTGAATCGGCCACGAAACAGACGCTGACGCCTACGATGGTCGGATGGACATCGACCATTTCATTCTCGACCACCAGGCCGAATGGAATCGACTCGACGAATTGTGCCGCAAGGGCAAAGCCTCACCAGCCAACCTTGACCCAGCTGAGCTTCAAGAGCTCCTCGACCTCTACCAACGAACCGGCGGGCATCTCAGCGTGCTCCGCACCCAGTTCTTCGACGCGAGCCTTGCGAACCGCCTGAGTATCAGCATTGGCACAGCTCGTGGTCTGATCTACAAGAAGCGCCCCACCCCGGCCCGAGCATTCACTGAGTTTTTCACTCACACGTTCCCACTGGGTTGCTGGCGGGCAAAGCGCCAGATCTTGCTCGCAGCGCTCCTCCTGTTCGGCCCTGCCCTTGCCAGCGGAATCTGGTTCTATGAATCAGGCAACACCCGCGACGCTGTGATCTCGCCCGAGGATCAAGAGATCATTGCTGCGGAGAGCTTCGAGGACTACTACAGCTCACAAGAGGCCACCGGTTGGGCATTTCAACTGTGGACCCACAACATCACCGTTGGGGTGATGGCGTTCGGAGGTTGCGCACTCCTCGGCGGACTCGGAGCCTGGGTCCTCATCCAGAACGGATTGAACCTCGGTGTGGTGGCCGCCGTCATGCACGCTCAAGGCAAAGGAGCGCTCTTTTGGGGACTCATCGCGCCGCATGGTCTGATCGAGATGACTGCTGTAGTGATCTCTGCTGGTGCCGGCCTCAATATTGCATGGGCCATCATCGCACCGGGACATCAGGTTCGCAGCCTGGCCATCGCAGAGGCGGGGCTGCGCAGCATCTCAGCACTCCTTGGTGCAGCGCTGGTATTCGTGGTCGCAGGATTCACCGAGGCCTTCGTCACTCCCTCGGGCCTACCCACCTTCGCCCGCGTGGGTATCGGCGTGCTGCTTGAGCTCGCATTGTTGACGTGGATGTTCGGAATTGGGCGACTCCGTGCGATCGAGGAGCAGAACGCAGAGATCGAAGCTGAGCTCCTTCGCCCTTCACTACACAATCAGAAGACCTTACAAAGCGCCTGAGGACTTCATGGCCAGATAGGCGTCTGCCAGTTGTGAAGATAGCTTCCCGGGCGGCGCGTCGATCACTGTGGCGCCCATCCCCCTCAGCTTTGCAATGAGGCGCTCACGATCCGCAATCACCTGCAACGCAGCCGATCGGCGATACAACCCTTCAGGGGAATCAGCGGGCTCCGAAGCCCACTGCACAATCTGTGGATCTCGAACCGTGCCCAACATGACCACATGTCGTCGCAAGATCAGCGACAGCGACGGCATGATCGACTCTTCAATCGCCCCTGGCGCGAGCTCGGTCAACAACACCATGAGCGACCGGCGGCGAAATCGAGACAAGGTGAACTGGAAACCCGCATGGTAGTCAGACTCCGACAACACTGGCTCAAGGGCAAACATCGCCTCAGTGACCCTGCCGACCTGATTCGCGTGATGGCTTGGAGCCAGAATCGCTCGCTCTTCAGTATCAAACGCGACCATCCCCACCTTGTCACCAACGCCGGTGGCCACGGCGGTGAGCATCATCACAGCGTCCATCGCCAGTTCGACGCGGGGAACTCCTGCAACCTGAGGTGCCATCACGCGACCGTTGTCCAACATGATGACCACGTTCTGGTTGATCTCTGGCCGATACGTGCGAACAATTGTGTGACCAAGCCGAGCGGAAGCCGCCCAGTCGATCCGTCGAAACTCGTCATCGGGGCTGTATTCACGAAGCTGTTCAAATTCGGTTCCGCCACCCTTGCCCCGGGAGAGACGCAGTCCTCCGTCGTTGCGCCGTGCCTGACGAACACGCAACTCCGCTTCTGCTTTGGAACGAAACGGCGGATGCACCCGAAGCACCGAGGCAACCTCGACGCGTTTCTGGCGACTCATTAACCCAAGTGGTCCAGTACTTCGAACGACCATGTCCGTGAGGGCAAACCGTCCGCGCCGGCTTGGCCACAGCTCACTGGTCGCAACGGCCCGACCAAGTGGTGGTACTCGGAGCGACACCTCTGGATGGGCAACACGGAGCGAATCCACCAACGAGTCCGCTATCCGCACTCTCGCGCTCTTGTTCGTCGGGTTGAGAATCTCCCAGTTCACCCCCACAGAGGTTTCCAGGGTTGCCACCGGAACATGGTGACGGCGAACGGTGAGACCTCTGGGGTCAACAGCGAGACGTGAATCGGCGAAACCGATGAGGAGAAGGATCGCATTCACGCCAAGGAGCGCGAGCAGCAGACTCCCGTTGAGGTCTCCCGGAAACGCGAGGAGGATCGCGGAGACCACTAACGCCACCAGCGCGAAGCGGCGCGTCGGAATCATCCACCCACCGCTTCTGTGTGACGAAATGGCGCAGTACTCATCGAGGTGCTGGCACCGCAGCGAGCAGAGAATCAAGAACGCCATCGGCAGTGGTGCCTTCGAGTTCCAGTTCCGGTCGAACCAGGATCCGATGACGAAGCACCGGTTTCGCGATCGCCTTCACCTCATCTGCAGTGAGGAATGGTCTGCCCGACAGCCAGGCCCACGCCTTCGCTGCATGCAGGAGCGACGCGGCGCCGCGGGGCGACACTCCGAGCTGAACCGATGGGGTCTCCCGAGTCGCTCTGCACAACGCAACGATGTATTGCAGCATCACCGGCTCAACGGTGACGAGTTCGACCTGCTCTCGCGCTGCTGCGAGCAGGGCAGCATTCGCCACTGGTCTGACCCCTGCGCCGGCTATGTCGTGTGGGTTCATGCCACGGTTGTGACGTGCCAGCATCTCGAACTCCTGCTCGCCAGTTGGGTATCCAACGAGAAGCTTGAACATGAAGCGGTCAACCTGCGCCTCAGGCAGCGGGTAGGTGCCCTCGTATTCAACAGGATTCTGGGTAGCAATGACGAGGAACGGATCGGGCAAGGGACGGCGTTGGCCCTCAACAGATACCTGCCGTTCCTCCATCGCCTCAAGCAAGGAGGCCTGAGTCTTGGGTGGCGTTCGGTTGATCTCATCGGCCAAGAGCAGGTTCGTGAATACCGGGCCCTCACGGAACCTGAACGACCCATCTGCGGGATCAAGGATGGTCTGGCCGGTCACGTCCGATGGCATCAGGTCAGGCGTGAATTGAACACGCTTGAACTCAAGATCCAACGCAGTGGCAAGCGTCTTGACCAGCAACGTTTTTGCTACGCCGGGCACGCCTTCGAGGAGCACATGCCCCTTGACAAGCAGGGCCGCTATGAGGCCGCTTAAGGTGCCCTCCTGTCCCACGACGACCTTGCCTACCTCGGTTCGTAACGCCAGCATGGCCTCCCGCGGAGCCGGGTCCGCTGAAGCGAACGCGTTCGACGCGTTGGTGTGGACAGCGAACGCCGCAGAAGGCTGAGGCAACGAGGAATCACTCCCCTGGCCGCCCGCTGGGTCTGGTTGATGTGGTGGGAATACGTCAGTCACTTCGAAGTTCCTCTCGGAGGTGGTCGAGTTCAGTTGTGCAGGTGAGCAGTTCGGCATCGGACTGAACCGGCGCCGTCAGGAGGTAGAAGATCTGTTCAGGGTCACGCCCCGTGCGTTGCGCCAACACGGAGGAAAGCACCTGCGGCGAGGCGTTTCTCGGAAGATGCACGAGTGCGCACAGTTCCCGCTGTGTTGCAGAACGCACGGAAGCTGCCGCGGTGGCGGGGTTGGATTGCCGATGCAGGAGGCCCCCGACAGCATCCACAAAGCTCGAACTCTGTACCGTCACTGGTTGAACCTCAGGAAGTAGGCGGCGAAGGCGTCGGCTCCTGAACCAGAAGTAGAACAGCCCCGCAATCACCATTTGCCAGAGGCCCATTTTGACTCCATCAGACATGAAGTCGAAGAGATCACGTTGGCCGGTCGTCGGGATGGCATCCAGCCCCGATTCCACGATTCCCACTCGCAGGCCGGGCCGATCCACGCCAAGCGCCCGAACCAACAGAACGACGTTTCCAGGGATATCGCCGACCTGTGTGTCGGGCTCTGGTGCGCCCATCGAAGCGTTGGTGAAGAGCTCCGGTCCTCCGACGTTGATCACCTCACCCAAGTCGTAGCTCTGCCCAACGACGAGGGCATCGAATTCGTCGCCAAAGCAACTGAGGAATTCAGACCCATCGAGAGAATAGGTTGGCTCGTAGTAGCTCAAGCTCAGCGTCCCAGCTTCCTCAAATCCAGAATCTGTGCAGTAGCCCGGTTCAGTAGCATCCACCATTGGGCCGACCCCGAACGGGTCGTTAGGGTCGACCTCCTCGGAGTCGTCGGAGGAACCCGACGCGCCAAGACCCTCCACCGGCCCGGCCAACACCAGTCTTCCGCCGGCTAGGGCATACTCCTCGAAGTTACTCACATCACCATCGGACATTTGCCGAGCTCGGGGCACGAACACCACATCAAACTGGTCGATCGACGCTGAGCCAACCTCAGAAGCATCCAACGACTCGATCTTTGCGTCATAGGATTCGAGAATTCTTCGCACGCCCAAGTAGCCATCACTGCCATTCGACTTCAGGTCATACGGTGAGGCACCTTCAGGGATCAGAATGCCGCCAATGATCATGGCGATCAGAATTGCGGCCCAGATGAGCCACGAGCGCTTGCCTCCAACACCGTTTGAGTTGGTCGCGGTCATGGCGCATCAACCAGTTCGGGAGCGGCCGCTAGCACCCGTTCTGCCAGTTGTTTGAATGCCGCGTTCTCCGCGGGGCCGGTGTCGAGATGGCCATACCACGGCAGCTCGAACAACAACGTCGCTTCCGAGAACTCTCGAGCGACCGCTGGATGGGAGGCGCTCAGATCCTGACGAAGCTCACCGGTGGTTCTGCCCGGAACAGATTCGACAAGGCGACGTTGCACGAGCACGGCAACGAGTTCGCGATAGCGACAACGAATCGCACCCTTCCAATCCCCCGAAGCTTCAAGCTGACTTGCTTCATCCGCCCATTCCGAGTGGCTCCGATCGCGCTCCACCACCAACTCTGGGGAGGTCTTCAAACGCTTGGCCCGAGGCTTCCGTTTCACGATGAGCCAGATAATGAAGGACACGAGCCCAATCGCCAGCGCAATGAGCACCGTCCAGATCACCACATTGAGCCAGCCGTTTTGCTGAAAGCCATCGGGAGTTGGTTGGCCACCGAGGCGCTCCGCGAGCCAGTCCACGAACCGTTCAATGAGCGACTTCGATCTCCGAAACTCGCTGCCACTGAAGATTTCCTTGGCACGGTCCTTCACCTCGTTGGCCGAGGGATCATCCTGCCAAACCGGTGTCACCAGGATGGCCCGAATCATGAGAACACCTTGGCAAGGTCGATGTCGAGGTCGAGCCCTTCGGTGCGAACTCTCACATCGAGGTAGGCAACGGAAGCCACACAGGTCTGCACGCCCAACAGCGCGAGACCAACAATCGAGGTGGCGATCGAGTACACGTCGAAGGCGACGGAGGAATTCTCAGTCACCAGGGCTGAAATGGCTGAGGCCGAACCCGAGAGAAAAAGCGCTGCAAGACCCGAGGAGATCGCCCAGCAAATGCTCAGGCCCAGCAGCGGACCCCACCGCCGCTTACCGAGGGCGAAGCATCGACTAATCGACTGGCCAGCGCCGAGGCCCTCATTGGCAACGACTGGTGCGAGAAGGGAGAGGACCGGAATGAAGTAGAACGCTCCCAAGTAGCACGTGCACGCGATACCGAACACTTTGATCAGCGTGGCAAGAAGAAACGACCCCGAGGTGGTGATCAATCGACTCTTCAGGAATCGAAAGAGCTCTGCTGGCGACTGGTCCACCTCTACCAGCCATCCACCAATGAGCCGCGATACACAGACGCCGACGAGCATTGGGGCAATCGCGGCGAGGAAAATTGAGGCATACGAGAGCACCATGGTGATGAAGTAGCCATCGGAAACCGGATTGACCGCCGTGGGATCGATTCCGCGTCCGGTGAATATCTCGAACGGATTCTGAGTGGCGCCAAAGAGAGCGAGCACGACCTGAGGAACGACCAGCAACGGCAGTCCAATCGCTACCGTGACAATCGCAATGGTTCGGACTCGAAATCGAATGACTTCAAACCCCACGTCCAGCAATTGGCCCACAGTTCGAAGCTGCAGCGGCAGCACAGGACAACCAGCCACTGGCGATGGCTCAGCGTTGCGCAGAATGACCCCATATGCCGAAGGCTGCGGCTCGCCCGCAATTGCAGCGCCCGATTGCAGCTCCATCGCTGAGAGCGCAGCAGCCACGATGGCGTCAGTGCTCCCCGCCGTTGGCAGCCCTTGGGTCAACGGCTCACCCGATCCACCAGGGAGTTCAGCGGGTGATGGCTCAGGAGAA
>DORQ01000285.1:18290-18856 GCA_003514205.1 Acidimicrobiaceae bacterium | reverse complement strand
CGGCCAGGTGGGAAGGCTTGCAGGAGCCTTCACTCCGGCGGCCTCCAGTGCACGGTTGAGTTCCTCGACAGAGGCAGTGCTCAGACGTTCAAGCGAGCTCATTGATGCGCGGTTCAAGGCAGCAGCGCTCTTCGGGCCAAGCCCCTTGATTCGCTGCAATTCGGAGGAAGTATCGAGGTCGGGGGTTGGTGCTGGGGTGAGCATTGGTGCCGGGTCGGGAGTTGGTGCTGGGGTGAGCATCGGTGCCGGGTCGGGGGTTGGTGCTGGGGTGAGCATCGGTGCCGGGTCGGGAGTTGGTGCTGGGGTGAGCATCGGCGTCGAGGCTGGGGCGATTCTGGGCATTGGGTTGGGTGGTACTCGGAGGTCCGCCGGCTCGATCTCCGGCTTCCGGCGAGAGCGCATAACAAGCGCTGCGCCGACGGCCCCAAGTGTCACGAGCGTTCCAACAAGCAGCCGATTGCGGACCAATCGAACGAGCCGTGTCCAGGCGAGCAAACGGCGAAGAAGTTTGAATGCGTGTCTCAGACTCATGCTTGCCACTGTACGCGCAGTTGCTCCTTCCTCTG
>DORQ01000285.1:16574-18119 GCA_003514205.1 Acidimicrobiaceae bacterium | reverse complement strand
GCTACGACCTCACATCTGCCCGAGCACGACCGTAATGGCCGCTCTTTCGGAATCTGTGCCTACAATGGTTCATGGGCCGCACTTGGTGCCTCCCATACCGTGGCGCACTGGGGTAGTGCCGGGTTGCTGGTCTCACTAGCAACGGCACGCCTGCCTTCGAAAGAGGGTCTTCCCACGCGGCACAGTGAACTGAGAATCGCAACGATTGTTGTCTGATCACCCGGGCGGACGTCCGGTAGAGGCCGTATTGATGAATTCACCTGGGGATGCACCCCAACTGTCCGAAGCCGCATTTCGCAGCTTGGTATCGAGGGAGGCGGCTGGGATCGCCACCGAGGCCGAGATCGACCAGCTTGCCGAAGAGCCGGTCACCTGGCGGCTCGAACTGCTTCGAGCGATACGAACTATTGATGCTGCGATCGACAACGTACAACGCAGAAGCGTTGAGGACCGATACCAGATTCTGGCGGACCTCGACGAGGACCTGTGTCAGCTCGCTGAAGCTTGGACCAGACTCACCGGAGCGACAATCTCCCTCGATCGTGTCGAGCCCGCAGAGGTTGAACTGGAGGAACCGACCCTCGACGAGACTGGAACAGTTGAAGTTCACCTCTCCTGGGAACCCGGCAAGGTCGTCGCCTGGGCTTCTGGGCGGGGCTGTACACCGCTCAACGAGGCTGAACTGCGCAGCGCCTTGGAAGAGCTTGGCGCACCCTCGACAGGCTGGGCTCGCCGAGGCAGTGTTTCGCCTCCGGGCGGAACCAACGCTCCTGCGGTGGCGATTCCAGTCAGCGACGCCCTTGGCTGGCTGATCGCAGTGGGGGCCGAACTCACGGAGTCTGAAATGTCGCCGAGTGCCGTGTGGCTAGGACGTGTTGCTTTATGGGCAGTCGAACTCACGGCCCAAGGCAACGCTGTTCCGCTGTTGCGCCAGCGCAAACGAGGCAAAGCAGCCGCCGGTGCAGGCGAGAACTCGGCCTCATTCTCTGTTCGGTGGACACCGACCTTGCTCGACCCCGGTCGGCTCGCGCTTTTGGCAGAATCAATGCCCGGAGCAGTTCAGGTGATCGACCCTCGATCCGATCGAACGGCATTGGTTAAGTCCGTCCTGACTGGAATCTGCGATGCGGTGTACCGCGATGCAGCGAACCGGATCGAGATGGCAGCGCCGCCTCCGCTGGTGAAGAACGCGGCAGATGTTTCCGAGTCGTATCTCTGCCTGCTCAACGGCACACCCTTTGAGGCACCACAGCGCCTTGGTGGTGAGGCGGTTGCCAGAATCGAGCGTTGGGCTCGCCCGGTGACCGGAAGCCATGAGCGGCTCGTGGTGCAGCTCGATGCGCCCGACAGCGGCGACGCTTGGCATCTGGCCGTGCTGGCCAAAGGTCCAGACGCTTCGCTCGTTTCCATCGAAGAGGCGATTGTCAATGCCGGCTCGCATCGACGTGATCTCGAGGACGAGATGAAACGGCTCGAGCGCTTGCTTCCCGTCTTGATGCGGCCCGGGGAGATGCGACGCGGTCAAGTTGTGTTGAGCCAAGCTGA
>DORQ01000285.1:6645-16432 GCA_003514205.1 Acidimicrobiaceae bacterium | reverse complement strand
AGCTGATGTCGGAGACCGGACCTCGGTTGCTTGCGGCAGGCTTTGATGTCCGGGTTCCGGCCTTGTCGCGAAAGAAGGCATCACCCTCGCTCAGGCTTTTCGCGGAGAGCGCATCAACGTCAGCAGCGAGCGCGAACCAACTTGCGAATGTTCGCTGGTCCGCAGTGTTCGGAGATGTTGAACTCACAGCGGAGGAGATCTCTCGTCTCGCACGCGAGGCCCGACCGCTCGTTCGCTCCGGCGGCAAATGGGTCGCTGTCGACAAGGCAGATCTCAAGGCAGCGGCCGACGCACTTGAGGAGCGCGCGAATTCTCGTCAAATGACCGGAGCCGAGATGCTCCGCTTCGCACTGGGCCTTGATGGCAGCCCACTATCCGGCGGAGTCTCTGTTGGCGGTAACACCTGGGCCAGCAACCTGCTCAAGAACGCCGCAGCGGTTTCTGCCGCCGAGGTGGGGACCCCTGATGGGTTCATTGGGGAGCTTCGCAGTTACCAGGCGGAGGCCGTTGCATGGCTGGGCTTCCTCAATGCTTCAGGCCTTGGTGGCTGTCTAGCGCTCGACATGGGACTCGGAAAGACGCCGACCATGCTGGCTTACCTCGCCTTGACCGCGGGCGATGGGCCCTCGTTGGTGGTGGCTCCGCCGGCAGTGGTCGGCAACTGGGCCGCGGAAGCCCGAAAGTTTGTTCCGCATCTCAAGGTGCACGTGCACCACGGCGCCAACCGGATGGATTCGGCCGGGCTTGCTCGTCGAGCCGCTTCAGCCGATGTGGTGATCACCACCTATGGCACCGCAGTGCGAGACGTTGAGGCTATCGAGAAGATCGAGTGGCAACGCCTCGTGCTTGATGAGGCGCAGGCAATCAAGAATCCGGCCAATGACACCTCCCAACAGCTGCGTCGGATCTCAGCGAAGACCAAAGTTGCGCTCACCGGGACACCGATTGAGAACGGACTTGGCGATCTGTGGTCGATCCTCGACTTCACCAATCCCGGTCTTGTTGGTCCGCGGCCGCGCTTCATTGCCGGTCTGTCTCAGGAGGCCACGAACTCCAAAGACGGCGCCGAGGACGCGATGCGCGCGCTGAATGGAATTCTCGTATTCCGACGCACGAAGTCCGAGCCAGCGATTGCTGCAGAGTTGCCAGATCGGATTGACGAACTGGATCGTTGCTCAATGACAGCGGAGCAGATCGGCCTCTATCAGGCAGTGCTCGACAAGCTGATCACTGGCAACTCGCTGGAGCTGGGTGAGGAACCCCGCAAGGGCCAAGTGCTGGCAGCAATCACTGCGCTCAAGCAGATTTGCAACCATCCGGCCGCGTATCAAGAGGACGATCGTCCGTTGGCGGGCCGCTCCGGAAAGCTTTCAAGGTTGGAGGAGATCGTCGATGCTGTGTTCGCCGCTGGTGAGCGCGTCTTGATCTTCACTCACTTCGCTCAATGGGGAGTGAAACTCGCAGAGCACCTTGCGAAGCGAACGAACACTCCGGTTTCTTGCTACCACGGTGGGCTCACCCGAATCGCTCGAGATCAGATCATCGACGAGTTCCAACATCGAGACGGGGCTGGCGCATTGGTCTTGTCGCTCAAGGCGGGAGGGACCGGCCTCAACCTCACGGCAGCGAGCCATGTCGTGTTGTATGACCGGTGGTGGAACCCTGCCGTGGAGGACCAGGCCCGAGACCGTGCCTGGCGAATCGGTCAGACGAAGACGGTGATCTCGCATCGACTGATCTGTCCCGGAACCATCGATGAACGAGTCGAGGAAGTGGTGATGGGAAAGCGACGGATTGCCGAGATGGTGATGCCAAAGTCTTCCTCTCTCGCTGATCTCGATGCTGATCAACTGCGGGTTGCGCTTGGAATCCGGCCTGATCAGATCCTTACCGAAGAGATGATGGAACAAGACGGAGAGCCTCAGGTCATGGAAGACCTTGAGCTGGAGGTTGCGCAATGAGTTCGAAGCGACGGCGTAAGCCGGGTGCCAAAGGTGGCGGCAACCAGCAGAAGCAACCAGAAGTTCGAGATTTCTGGGGCGAGGAGTTCGACGCGGAGTTGATTCCGTTGAGGCCAATTGTTCCCTCACATGATCCATCAACGATGGTCCGCTCATTGGGTGCACCGCCGCTGGGCGCTCGCGACGCTGCAGCTGAGCACTACTTCGCTGCGGTCTATGACCGGGCGACAGGCCTGGCTATGGCGCTGGCCGCGACTGCTGACCTGTTGGAGTTCGAAACCGAGGAATAGTCAGCGTCCGGCGCTAGGGCGCCCGAAGGATCTTCTCCATCACCTTGCCGCGCGCGAGCTCGTCGACCAGTTTGTCGAGGTAGCGGATCTCACGCATCGTTGGTTCCTCGACCTCCTCAACGCGAACTCCGCAGACAACGCCTGTGATGAGCGAACGTGACTCGTTCATTGCTGGGGCTCCAGCGAAAAAGGTCTCGAAATCGACCTCTGAGTCGAGGCAGGCCTGCAGCCCAGTCTGGCTATGACCCGTGAGCCAACAGATGATCTCGTCCACCTCGGCTTTGGTGCGACCTTTACGCTCTGCTTTGGCAACGTAGAGCGGGTACACGCTTGAAACGCTGGTCGTGAAGATTCGATGTTTCTGCAAAGTCCCTTTCCGATCCTCTCGGTGAATTCGGTCGATGGGGTCGCGTGTTGCTCACCCGACGCCAGCTCCCGGGCACCTACAGTGCAGGAATGCCCGGGGAACCGCACTTCGATTCTGACCTTACCAATGCTTGGCAGTGTATTCGCCTCCCAAAGGTGCTCCTGCACGATCACCTCGATGGCGGACTTCGTATCCCGACCATCATTGAGCTCGCTGCTGAGCAAGGGTACCGGGGGTTGCCGACCACTGATCCAGATGACCTCGGGATGTGGTTTCACCGTGGGGCTGCGCGCCGAAGTCTCGAACTGTACCTCGAGACTTTTGAGCACACCGTTGCCGTGATGAGCACTCCTGAGGCGATTGAGCGGGTCGCATATGAGTCGGCGATTGACCTGGCCGCTGACGGTGTGATCTATGCGGAGTCCCGTTTCGCCCCCGAGCTAGTTGCCTCGCCGAGGATGAGCATGGAGCGAGTACTGCGAGCCATCCGTGCAGGTTTCGATCGAGCGGCAGCTGAAACAGGGATAGTGATTCAGACAATCGTATGTTCACTTCGGCATCTGGGTATCAGCGCCGAGGCGGCCCGGGCCGCTGTGCGCTCAACTGACTACGGCGTGGTCGGATTCGATATCGCCGGGCCAGAAGATGGGTACCCGGCTGCCGACCATATGGAGGCGTTCAAGGTGATTCGCGACGGCGGACTTCACCTCACGATCCATGCGGGCGAGGCGTTTGGTATTGCGTCCATCAAGGAGGCCATCGAATGTGGTGCAGAGCGCATCGGTCATGGCGTTCGGATCGTTGATGACATTGCCTCTTTTGATCCACCTGAGTTTGGGCCGATCGCCTCCGTCGTGTTTGAGCGGCAGATCTGTCTGGAGGTATGCCCGACCTCCAACATCCATACCGCGGCTGCAGGGGTTCGCAACTTGGGGGAGCATCCAATCGACCGACTAGTGAGAGATGGCTTTGCCGTGTCAGTCAATACGGACAACCGATTGATGAGCAACCTGAACCTCAGCGACGAATATGCAGGACTCGCGGCAACCTTTGGATGGGACGCCCACGTCTTTGCGCGCACCAACCAAACCGCATGTGAGTCGGCGTTCTGTGACGAAGCCACCAAAGCCCGAATGAGATCGAGATTGCTGGAGCCATCTGCTTCCTAGTGGAATCAGATGTGGAGGCGAGTGGCTACAGGCGTGCCGGGTGCCACACTGTCTTGAGGTCGAGAAACTCCCCAGCAGTCTGGGGGCTTCGTCTCCCATTGGTGGCGGCAACCCGCTTGAGATTCCCTGCGGACCGGGCAAGCAAATCCTCTGCTAGATCAGCAGAAACGCCGCTGATATCGAGGGCATCAACGTCATCGTGATCCGCAAGCCAGGGCCCAAGGTCGGTATGGGAACCGACGAGGAGATTCGCCACTCCCTTGGGGAGGTCGCTCGTGGCAAGCACCTCACCGAACGTCAACGGCGCGAGCGCCGAATCCAACGGAGCAACAACGACTGCGGTATTGCCCACACACAGCGCAGGTGCGAGCACCGAACTCAGTGCTGCGAGCGGTCGCTCCGCTGCCGTGCACAGACCGACCACGCCAGTCGGCTCAGGGGTTGAGACGTTGAGGAAGGGTCCCGCAACGCTGTTGACGCCGCCGAGGACTTGGGTGATCTTGTCTGCCCACCCGGCCCACCACACCCAGCAGTCAATCGACTCGGTGACCTCATCAATGGCAGCTTGCCGAGAGGCTCCGCAGGCCTCTAGCTCAGCTGCCAACTGTGTCGAGCGGCCATCGAGCATCTCGGCGACGCGATAGAGAATCTGACCTCGGAGGTACGGGGTGGCTCCCGCCCAACCAGGTTGGGCTCCCCTGGCCGCCGTGACGGCATCGCGGAGATCCTTTCGAGAGGCCTCAGCAACGCGTGCGATCACCGAGCCGTTGGTGTCGTGAACTGCGGCAACTCGGCCTGACTCCGAACGAATGAACGCTCCGCCGACGAACAACTTGTAGGTCTTTGGGGCACCCAACGAGTCGGCTGGGCTCGGGGTGGCGGGGCTGGCGGAGCCAGGTGATGTTGGGTCCGTCATGATGCATCCTCCAACGTCACGTAACTATCTAGCCCCGAGCGGCCTCCTTCTCGACCGAACCCTGATTCGCGCATACCGCCAAACGGTGAGGCTGGGTCGAACTGGTTGTAGGAATTTGCCCACACGACACCGGCGCGGAGCTGCTGGCTCATCCACAAGATCTTTGCGCCATTGTCAGTCCACACTCCCGCAGCGAGGCCATAGGGAGTGGCGTTGGCCTTCGCAACTGCCTCAGCCGGAGTCCGGAACGTCATCTGAGCAAGGACGGGCCCAAATACCTCCTCGTTGGTGATTCGATGTGAGGTGTCGACGCCAGAGAAGATGGTCGGGGCGCAATACCAGCCTTGCGCTGGCAGTGTTGCTGAGGATCGATACATTCGCGCCCCCTCGCTCAGGGCCACCTCGCAGAGTTCCTCGATCTTCTCCAGCTGTTCTGCTGAGTTGATTGCTCCAATGTCGGTGTTCTTGTCCAGAGGGTCGCCGACCTTGAGGCCTTCGACCCGCCGCTGCAGCCGTTCTGAGAATTCCTCGGCGATACTTTCCTGCAAAAGCAGTCGGCTTCCCGCGCAGCACACGTGACCCTGGTTAAACCAGATCCCGCGAACGACTCCTTCGATGGCCTGATCCATCGGGGCATCCTCGAACACAATCTGAGCGGATTTCCCGCCTAGCTCCAAGGTCAGTCGCGCTCCCGTTGTGGCGGTTGCGCGCCGGATGGATCGCCCGACTTCCGTTGAACCGGTGAAGGCCACCTTGTCGATACCGCGATGGCCAGCTAGTGCTGCTCCAGTGGATGCGCCGCCGGTCACGATGTTGACGACCCCCGGTGGGAGTTCAGCCTCGGTCAGCACCTCAGTGAGGAGCAGCGCCGTGAGGGAGGTGGTTTCGGCGGGTTTCAGAACCACCGTGTTGCCGCACGCGAGCGCCGGAGCCAGCTTCCACGCTGCCATCATCAGTGGGAAGTTCCAGGGAATGATCTGTGCCGCCACCCCGAGCGGTCGTGGGATGACTCCGCCTGTGAAGGCCCACGGGAGCTTGTCGGCCCAGCCCGCGTAGTAGAAGAAGTGCGCCGCTGCGAGTGGAACGTCTACGTCTCGAGACTCGCGGATGGGCTTGCCCCCATCAATGGACTCAAGCACTGCGAACTCACGGGCTCGTTCTTGGATAAGTCGGGCGATCCGAAACAGGTAGCGCGCCCGGTTGGCGGGAGCCATGTCTCGCCACACGTTCTCATAGGCGGATCGTGCGGCGGCCACTGCGGCGTCCACGTCTGCTTGGGAGGCCTCGGCAATTCGGGTCAGGTGTTGACCGGTAGCTGGATCCACGCTGTCGAATGCAGCGCCAGCTTCAGCGTCTCGTTCCTCGCCCGCGATCCACAAGCCATATTCGGACCGAATGGTGACGATGGATCGTGATTCCAACGCCGGTGCATATTCGGTGAATCGCTTCGCCACACCTGCAACGCCAGTCGTGCCTGCACCACCAGTCGTGCCTGTCATGTTGGAAGTTGCGTTCTCATTCATGTCAGTCCACCGGAAGATCTGAGGGTCGGGCGTAGCGTCCCGAGGAGCGGAAACGCCGTTGGAGCATGACGTCGTTGAGGAGGCCCGAAGCGCCAAACCGGAACCAGTCTGGATCCAACCACTTGGAGCCCAGCGTTTCGTTTACCAGCACGAGATAGTGCGAGGCCTGCTTCGCTGTTCGAATACCGCCAGCGAGTTTGAGTCCTACGGATCTGCCGGTATCAGCCTCGAACTCGCGGATGGCCTCCGCCATACACAAGGCGATCGGCGGTGTCGCAGACACCCCAATCTTGCCGGTGGAGGTCTTGATCACATCGGAGCCTGCGCCCATAGCGATCATCGATGCCCAGCGAATCGCTTCGAAACTGCCGAGCTCGCCAACCTCAAGAATCGTTTTGAGGTGCGCCTGCCCGCAGGCCGCTTTGGCGGCGAGGATCTCGGCGTGGACCAGCTCGTAGTCTCCCGACAGGAATGCACCTCGGTTGATGACGATGTCGATTTCATCTGCACCATCAGCCACAGCTGTGGCGATATCGTCGAGGCGGTTGGCCAGTGAACTCTGCCCGGATGGAAAGGCGCCGGCCACGGAGGCAACCTTGACCGTTGAGCCCGCTACCGCTTCCACAGCGACTCGAACCAACGACGGGTACACGCACACTGCGGCCACAGGCGGGCAGCTTGGATCAGTGGGGTCAGGGTGGCGCGCACGATTGCACAAGGCAAGAACTCTGCCTGCAGTATCGGCACCTTCGAGGGTGGTGAGGTCCATGCATCGAATGGTCAGCTCGTTCGCTGCGGCCTGAGAATCAGCCTTGATGGATCGGGTGCCCAACTCTTTCGCGCGGGCCTCCAAGGCGTAGGCGTCAACGGTTCGTCTGCGGAGCGCGGCGACAGGCACCGGGTCCCGGTTCTGCGAGGACGGGGGAAGCTTCGTCATCAAGCCGACCGGATGATCGTTCCAATAAGATCCACAATCCGCTCGGTCGACGTCTGGGCAACCTCGAGCACTTCGCCGTGGCTGAGTTCGCCCCCCATTCCAGCTGCCATGTTCGTGACCAGGGAGACGCCAATGACCTCTGCGCCAAGATGGTGGGCGGCGATGGATTCGAGCACGGTGGACATACCAACAAGGTCGGCACCAAGGGTGCGCAACATTCGGATTTCCGCTGGAGTTTCGTAGGCTCCGCCGAGCATGCCGGCATAGACCCCCTCGGGAATTGTCGGATCCGCATCATGTATCGCCGCACGCAGCCGTGGGGAGTACAGATTGGTGACGTCACAGAACCTGCCCGGGAATCCTTCGGGCGGACCCTGGCCAGCCATGGGGCTGTGGCCGGTCAGGTTGAGTTGATCACTCAGGAGCACAGGCGTGCCCGGTCCATTCTCGGGTACTAAGGATCCTGCGGCGTTGGTGAGAACCACGGTGGAACAGCCAGCCAACACAGCGGCTCGTACGGTGTGAACAACCGTTGCCACGGGATGGCCCTCGTAGAGGTGATTTCGTCCGCCGATCAGCAGCGTCGGAATCCCAGAGACATCGACCAAGGTGAGCAATCCGGAGTGGCCCTGCACCGTTGGTTCGGGAACTCCAGGAAGTGAGCTGAGCGGAGTTTGCGCCGAGATCGACCCCAACCCATCGGCCGCAGCGGCCCATCCTGAGCCCAGAACTACTGCAACTTGTGGTCGAGCGTTCATTAGCGACAGGACTGATTCTGCTGCTTGCTGCGCTAGGTCGAAGGGGTTTTCCATCGGCCCATTCCACCACAGAATCGGCGTTGCTGGCAGACTCGATGCAATGACCATCACCTGGGTAGGCCTTGATGCCGACGATACGTTGTGGCACAACGAGTCGTACTTCGTTTCCTCATACGAGCTGTTTGCTGAACTTGTCGCGCCCTATCTCGGGGACGTGGAGGACCCATACCAGACAGCCCATGACCAACTCATAGCAACCGAGATTCGAAATGTTCCGTGGTTTGGCTACGGGATCAAGGGCGCCACACTGTCGATGATTGAGTGTGCGCTGGAGCTTTCGAACCAGAAGATACCGGCCTCGGAGATCTACCGTCTTGTCGAGCGGGCCAAGGAGATGATGGCTCACCCCGTCGAACTTCTCGAGGGCGTAGTCGATGCGCTCGATGCACTCGCTGAGTACCGGCTGATCCTGATCACCAAGGGCGATGTGATGGACCAGCGCCGAAAGATTGAACAATCAACGGTTGCTGAGCGATTCGACGCGATTGAGATCCTTCACGAGAAGGATCAAGCCACCTACACAGCGGCGCTTGAGCGCCACAACATCGATCCAGCGCAGTTTGCAATGATCGGTAACTCATTGAAGTCCGACGTGTACCCAGTGCTTGAGCTTGGAGGGTTTGGTGTTCACGTACCCTACGAAACCACGTGGGCACTGGAGACTGCCGAGGAACCCACCGGGCATCCGCGGTTCGCGTTGGTCTCCACGCTCGGGGAGGTTCCCGCGGTGATTGAGCGCTGGGACCAGTGAGCGAGCGCCGGGGCCAGTGAGCGAGCGCCGGGACCAGCCTTACTTGGTGCCGTAGAGCCGATCTCCGGCATCGCCGATGCCAGGCATGATGTAGCCGAAGTCGTTGAGGTGGGTGTCGAGCGCGGCCAGCGTGATCGGCACATCTGGATGGGCGGTGTGAACCGCAGCCACACCCTCGGGAGCACCGAAGAGCGAGAGCAAGCGAATTTTCGACGCGCCAGCACGTTTCAACACATCAAGTGCGTGCACGATCGAACCTCCGGTTGCGAGCATTGGATCAACTACCAGCACCTCGCGCGCCTCGATGTTGGTGGGAAGCTTCACCAGGTACTCCACAGGCGTGAGGGTGTCGTGGTCGCGGTACAACCCGATATGGCCAACCATTGCCTCGGGCAGGAGCTGCAACACTGCTTCGACCATGGAAAGCCCGGCCCGGAGAACACCAACCACTGCCGGGGCGGGGTCAACGAGCATATGAGCTTCAGTTGTGGTGAGGGGGGTCTGCACTGTGGAGGCAACGGTTGGCAGGTCGTGCAGTGCCTCATACGCTGCCAACAACGACAGTTCGTGAATGAGGCGACGAAACGCATCCGGCTTTGTATTCACATCGCGCACCCGAGCGACTTTGTCACGCACCAGCGGATGATCGACAACAGTCAGTCGTGGTCCGCTGTCGCTCATGGCAGGATGCCTGCTGCCAGTTCGCTCAGCGCTCGCTGTGGTCGGGCCCCGACATGGGAGATCACTTCCGCAGCTGCGAGCGATCCAAGCCGGCCGCAGGTTTCCAGATCGAGACCACGGACTTGGCCGAACAGAAATCCGGCGGCGTAGAGGTCACCAGCGCCGGTCGTGTCAACGACCGTGGCCACGGGATCGGCAGCAACGTGGATCGTCTGATCGCCCGACACGATGGTAGAGCCGGCTTCACTCCGCGTAATGACCGCGATATCGCATTCCTTCCGAACTTCCGCTAGTGCGAGGTCGAATTGGTCAACCTCATAGAGCGAGCAGATTTCCGCCTCGTTGGCGAAGAGTAGATCCACATGAGAATCGAG
>DORQ01000285.1:0-6455 GCA_003514205.1 Acidimicrobiaceae bacterium | reverse complement strand
CCTGCGTCATGGGCTACCTGGGCGGCGAGTTGAAAGGCGGCCTTCGCCTCGTCGCGATCGAAGAGATAGCCCTCGAGGTACAAGATTTTGCCCGATCGGACAACGTCGTGGTCGACATCTTCGGGGCCAAAGAGCGAGCTAGCTCCAAGGAAGGTGTTCATGGTCCGTTGGCCGTCCTCAGTCACCAAGATGAGACAGGAACCAGTGGCCGGTCCGGTATCTGCGGGTGGATTCGTGAATCCAACGCCTACTGAGCTGATGTCGTGACCGAACACGGCGCCGAGTTGGTCATCGCGGACTCGACCCAAGTAGCGAGCGGATCCACCAAATGAGGCCACCCCCACCATGGTGTTTGCGGCCGAACCGCCCGACATCTCGATGCCTGGGCCCATTGCATCGTAGAGAGCAGCTTTGCGCTCCTCCTCGATGAGGTTCATAGAGCCGGGAACGATTCCCTGTGCGGCGACAAAATCAGCGGACTCGTGGCTGAGCACGTCGACGAGTGCGTTGCCAATGCCCACGACGTCGCAGGCTGATGGTGTGGAAAGTATGGACATTCGCTCCACGGTAGGCGAGCGAGACCTGGGAGTTCACACTCGGTGGGACTTGTGGCCCGAATTCTCCAAAATCCTTGCGCTCACTCGCTCGGCAAACAAGAGTGGGGCATCGTGATTCCGACTGGTTCGGATCCATGTTGCTCTGAGGAGGGCACCTACTGTGAAACGTACTCAGCGAATACTTCCACTCGTCGCACTTATTGCCACGCTTGGCCTTGCAACTTCGGCCTGCGGTGATGACTCATCCACTGACTCCGGTTCCGATGCGAAGTCAGGTCCGAAGGTTGGGCTTGCCTATGACACGGGCGGCGAAGGCGACAAGTCCTTCAACGATTCAGCTCGCGCCGGTGCAAAGAAGGCCGAGGATGAGTTGGGTGCAACAGTGAAGACCCTTGAGCCCAAGACAGCAGAAGACCGAGCCAAGAATCTCAACCTTCTGGTCGAGGATGACAGCAACCCAGTGATTGCCGTTGGGTTCGCCTTCGGCGACGATCTCAAGAAGATCGCTCCCGCCAACCCCAAGACCACCTTCGCCATTGTCGACTCGGTCGTCGAGGCCGACAATGTCAAGAGCTTGGTGTTCGCTGAAGAGCAGGGTTCGTACCTGGTTGGAGCAGCAGCTGGCCTGAAGACGAAGACCAACAAGGTCGGCTTCATCGGCGGCGTCGAGATGGAACTCATCAAGAAGTTCGAGGCAGGGTTCGTGGCCGGTGTGAAGGCAACAAACCCAGGCGCCACCGTTGACATCAAGTACATCAGCCCAGCTGGCGACTTCAGCGGGTTCGGCGATCCCGCAAAAGCGAAGGAGATCGCTACCGGAATGTACGAAGGCGGTGCAGATGTGATCTTCCACGCTGCTGGCGGCTCAGGCAATGGCCTCTTTGAGGCAGCTGCAGCGGCAGGCGACGGCATGTGGGCTATCGGAGTGGACTCCGATCAGTACCTCACCGCCAGCCCCGACCAGCAGAAGCACATCCTGACTTCGATGCTCAAGCGAGTCGATGTTGCGGTGTACGGCGCTATCAAGGAATTCTCTGATGGCAACACCAAGGGCGGAGTCGAGGTGTACGACCTTTCCAAGGACGGCGTTGGCTACTCCACCTCGGGCGGCTACCTCGACGACATCAAGGATGAGCTTGAGGCAATCAAGGCCGACATCGTGTCGAAGAAGATCACGGTCCCAACTGCGCCGTGATCCGGTAGATGGTTTCGCGAATTGGGTCCGGGACTGCGCTGGTTCCGGACCCAGTTTGCTTTTCATGTGAATGGACCCAAGATCGAGTACGGAGGCCAACGTGAGTATCCAGGCGTCGACCGCCCCACCGGCCGTTGAACTGCGCGGAATCTGGAAGCGATTTCCCGGAGTCATTGCCAATCATGACGTGAACCTTGTGGTCGGCAGGGGAACCATTCATGCAATTGTTGGAGAGAATGGGTCGGGCAAGTCGACCCTGATGAACACGCTGTACGGAATGCATCGACCCGATGAGGGCACCATTACGGTCGATGGAACAATCCGCACCTTCAAATCGCCAACCGAAGCTATTGCTGTGGGCATTGGCATGGTGCACCAGCACTTCATGCTGGCTGACAATCTCACCGTGTTGGAGAACATCATCCTCGGAGCTGAGCCCACACAGGGTTGGAGGTTGGATCAGGATGCTGCTCGAGCAACGATCGCCGAGCTCGGCGAGACCTATGGCATCACCATTGATGTAGATCAGCTCACCGAGGAACTCGGCGTTGGGGAACGTCAACGAGTTGAAATCCTCAAGGTGCTGTATCGCGGCGCGAAGATTCTGATTCTCGACGAACCAACTGCGGTGCTGGTGCCCCAGGAGGTTGAGGAGCTGTTCGGCAACCTTCGCCGCCTCGTCGACGATGGGGTGACCATCATCTTCATCGACCACAAGCTCGATGAGGTTCTTCAGATTTCTGACGACATCACGGTCATACGTGCGGGCACCACCGTGGCCACCGTGAAACCTGCTGACGTAGATCGCAGGATTCTCGGTGAGCTGATGGTGGGCTCCGAGCTTCCCACTCCTGATACGGAAAGCTCCACTGTCACAGCGCAGCTGGAACTCGTGGTGAAGAACTGTTCGGCAGTTTCGGCCGGACGGACCATTCTCGACGACGTCTCGTTGAGCATTCACCGAGGCGAGATCCTTGGAGTTGCCGGAATCGAGGGCAATGGTCAGCTTGAACTCGTTGAAGCGATCCTTGGCCTGCAGGCAATCAGCGGGGGAGTCATTGAGCTCGGCGGAGTAGATCTCACTTCGCTGAGCGTGCGCGAGCGTCGCCATGCAGGGATCGGCTACATCCCCTTTGATCGACAGCGCGATGGCCTCCTGCTCGCCGCGCCGTTGTGGGAGAACATGGTGCTCGGCTATGACGACACCGACCGGTACATTTCGGGACCCTGGGTCTCTGTCCAGAAAGCGCGATCGGTGACCGACGCAGCAATCGAGAGATTCGGGGTGAAGACTCCGGGCAACTCAGTGCCTGCGTTCGCGCTTTCTGGAGGCAACCAGCAGAAGCTGATCTTTGCCCGCGAAATGGTGGCGGAGCCCAAGTTGCTCATCGCTGCTCACCCAACCCGGGGAGTTGACATCGGTGCACAAGCTGCAATTTGGGATGAGCTTCGTGAGGCCAGAAAGGCTGGACTCGCGGTGTTGCTCATCAGCGCAGATCTCGACGAACTCATTGGGTTGTCAGATTCGCTCTTGGTGATGTTCCGCGGCAAGATCACCGCTGCGCTCGACCCAGCAGAAGCGACCCCCGAGCAGCTCGGAATGTTCATGACCGGCGAAGGCCAGGAGGTGAAGTGATGGGTCAGCTCAAGGATCGGATACACCCGGCGCAGCTTGGTCTCAGCCTGGGCGCGCCGCTCGCGGCGCTTGCAATTGCAGCGGTCATCTCCAGCATTCTTCTGTTGGTTACGGGGTATGCCCCTGCGACGGTGCTCTCCACCCTCGGCGGGCGATTGGGTGAGACCAACACTCTCTACGACTCGCTGAACCGGGCGATTCCGCTGTATCTCTCCGCAACGGCGGTGGCCATTGGCTTCAAGATGAACTTGTTCAATATCGGAGTTGAAGGCCAATACAAGGTGGGAGCCCTCGCAGCGGCACTGGCCGGTGCCTATACGAATCTTCCGGCACCGTTGCACATTCTGTTGTGCCTCGTCGCGGCAATGGTGGCCGGCGGGTTGTGGGCCACTGTGCCAGCGGTGCTGAAGGTGAAGCGGGGAATCAACGAGGTGGTCTCCACCATCATGTTGAACTTCATTGCGATCAGCCTCGTTGCCTGGCTCTACACCGGAGTGTTCAAAGACTCTGCCAAGGGCGATCTCAACACGAAGACGAAAATCATGCCGAAGTCGGCCTGGATGCCCGATCTGCTGACCAGCGGATCCCATATGGTGAACTCGTTCATCATCATTGCTGGGGCCGTTGGAGTTGGCTTCTACCTGTTGGTCTGGAAGTCGAGATTCGGCTTTCAGCTCAGAGCCTCAGGGCAGAACGCCTTTGCAGCGAGGACCTCAGGGGTTGACCCGAAGCGGATGATTGTTGCGGCCATGGTTCTTTCGGGAGCACTCGGCGGACTGGTTGGGTTACCCGAACTCCTCGGCGATAAGCATGCGTACACCGATACGTTCAGTGTCGGGCTCGGTTTCGATGGCATCGCAGTGGCCCTCCTCGGCCGAAAACACCCGTTGGGCATGGCGCTCGCAGCAGTGGTGTGGGGCTTCCTCGACGCTGCGGGTCGGTTCCTTGATCTTGAAGGAATCCCCCGTGAGATCGTCACGATCATGCAAGGAGTCATCGTGTTGGCTGTAGTGATTGTGTACCAAGTCGCTGAGCAGATCAGCGAGCGACGAGTTGCCGCGGCGGCGGCTGAACGACTTGAGATCGTGGCGGCAGCGGCATGACGGAACTGAAGACCAACGAGGCCGATACCAACGGTCCGCGCACCAAGGACCTCCACACCAAGGGTCTGAACATCAAGGATCCCTTCGCCCACCTGAGCGTTGCTCAGCGTACACTGGCCCTGGCGCTCGGTATCACGGTGCTGATGTCGTTGACTCGGGTGATTTCCGGAGCTGATGATCTGACCTCAGCGGGAACTATCGGTGCGTCACTTCGACTCGCTGTGCCGATCGCCATGGCCGGACTCGGCGGCATCTACGCCGAGCGCGTTGGTGTGGTGAACATCGCACTTGAGGGGATGCTGGTGCTTGGCACCTGGTTTGGTGCCTACGGGGCGCTGACCTGGGGAGGGTGGGCCGGAATTGCGTTCGGCATCTTTGGCGGCATGCTTGGCGGGCTGCTGCATGCCCTTGCCACAGTGACCTTCAAGGTGGATCACATCATCTCCGGTGTCGCCATCAACTTGATGGCTCCAGGAATCACCCGGTTCCTCACAGCAACGATCTATGGGCGACCAACCGAGACGCCAACGGTCCCAGTCGAGAACCGAATTGGGACCTTTACGGTGCCTGGAGTGTCCTCAGCGCTCGGGTCAGTAGAGAAGCGCCACTGGTTTCTGATCAGCGACATTGCTGGCATCTTGCGTGGCCTCACCACCAACATGAGTTGGGTCACGGTCTTGGTGGCCCTCATCATTGGCGGTTCAACAGTGGTGCTCTGGCAGACCAAGTTTGGCCTTCGTCTTCGTTCGATTGGTGAGAACCCGTATGCCGCTGAGTCTCTTGGGATTCCAGTAGCGAAGATGCAGTATCTGGGGGTCCTGATCTCGGGCGGGTGTGCAGGCCTTGGTGGTGCGTTCCTTGCCACTGTTCAGAACTCGCAGTACAAAGAGGCGCAGACAGGCGGACGCGGATTTATCGGCTTGGCCACGATGATCTTTGGGAACTGGCGACCAGGTGGACTCGCAACTGGTGCCGGGCTGTTCGGTTTCGCGCAGGCGTTGCCGCTTCGCCAGGGCGATCTCGTTGGGCCATTGCTGCTCTTTGTCGCCATGCTGTGCGTGCTCATCGTGATTCGACAGCTGGGCGCGCAGAATCGAACGAAAGCGATCGCTGCTGGGTTGGTAGGAGCGCTCTTCTTGTTCATCTATGTCACCGTTGATGCGTTGCCCCAGCAGTTCATTCAGGCGACTCCCTATGTGGTTACCCTCGTGGTGCTCGCGACCGCTTCACAACGACTGCGGCCTCCAGCGGCTGCGGGGCAGGTGTATCGACGAGGAGGGGCCCACTAGTGGAATCAGTTGACTGGCCGGGCCTTCGCGCTTCGGCGCGTTCGATGACTCAGCGGGCCTACGCACCATACTCTGGCGTGCAGGTAGGAGCCGCCGGTGTGTGCGCCGATGGTCGCCAGGTAGCTGGCTGCAACATCGAGAACGCATCCTACGGGCTGACGCAGTGTGCGGAATGCGCGCTGGTTGCTGACCTAGTCTCGAACGGCGGTGGGAGACTCGTGGCTGTCGCCGTGGTTGCGGGCGATGGTGAGCCAATTGCACCCTGTGGTCGTTGCCGGCAGGTGCTGTATGAGTTCGGCGGGGCCGACCTTTTGGTCGACACACCGCCTGGTCCTGTCACCCTCGCCACCCTGCTGCCCTGGGCATTCGGTCCGGAGGATGTGGAGTTACGGCGCTCCCCTCAAGGAGGTACCCAATGAGCGTTGTCACGATGGCCGATGTCATTCGAACTAAACGTGAGGGTCGCGAGCTCTCAGATGATCAGATCAACTGGTTCATCCGGGCATTCACCGACAAGACCGTGGCTGACGAACAAGCGGCCTCGTTGCTGATGGCAATCGTGTGGCGATCGCTCACACCGCGGGAGCTCAGCACGTGGACCGCGGCGATGATTGCTTCGGGGGATCGACTTGATCTTGGTTCGATTGGACGTCCAACGGTGGATAAGCATTCCAC
>DORQ01000153.1:6731-16107 GCA_003514205.1 Acidimicrobiaceae bacterium | reverse complement strand
CTCCCGTTCAACGATGGTGAACTCCCAGAGTGCCCCATCGAACGTTTGCCCGACCAGAGTCCAAGGTCACCCATCTACCGAGGCGAACTCAGCGAGGGAGCAGCGCCCACAGATCAAGGTCGAGGAGCACACCAGGCGAGTACTTGCCGTCTTCACCACGGAGGGTCATCGTCTCGTCTCGGCCCTTGGTTGCCACTAGCCGAAGCCGAAGGGCACCCACCCCAGGGGCAGCAGTCTCAGCTTTGTCGAGCACCTCAGACCAGGCATACACCGTGTCCCCGGCGAAGGCCGGCGAGGTGTGAGCGCCAGCGTTGATTGCGCTGATGAGTTGGGCGTTCGCAAGGCCGTTAAAGGAAAGCGCTCGAGCCATCGAGATGATGTGACCACCGTAAATCAGCCTCGAACCATCGGGGCGTGCTTCGGTGTTGAAATGCACCTTGGCGGTGTTTTGCCAGAGGCGAGTGGCCATCATGTGTTCAGACTCCGAGAGCGTCACGCCATCAACATGATCGATCTTTTCCCCGACCACATAGTCATCCCACCGATGGGCTTCGCCGGCAGCTGCTGTGTCGTAGTTGCTGAAGTCGAGGCCCTCGGGAATCACAAGATCTGCAGCGGCGACACATGGCGCAAGGTCGGGCACCACTGTCTCGGGCGCTGGTGCACTGTGGTCACGCTTGTGCACCATCACCCAACGGGCCCAGTCGATAGCAGTTGCGCCGTGCTGATTGGTTGCGGTGGAACGCACGTACACAACGCCTGAACTGCCGTTCGAGTTTTCCTTGAGGCCAATCACTTCTGATCTTGTGGACAGTGTGTCGCCAGGGCGAATCGGCTGATGAAAGCGGCATTCGGCATAGCCGAGGTTGGCAATGGCATTGAGTGAGATGTCGGGAACCGTCTTGCCGAACGCGATGTGAAAGCCGATGAGTTCCTCAACTGGTCCATCGGGCAGACCAACGGAGTCGGCGAAGGCAACCGATGAGGGAATCGAGAATCGAGTGGGGTACAACGCTCCGTAGAGTGCCCGATCCCCCTCAGTCACGGTACGAGGAGTCGCGTGATCGATCATCTGACCGATGCGGAAGTCTTCAAAGAAGTTGCCCGGATTTGTCTTGGTCATGTCATCCCTTTGCCAGCGAGGAGCGGTCGCTCAAGGCTAGGCGGCGGGCCCTCTGTCATCCCAAACCCACACGTGCACTCGCAGCTCCATCGCGAGGTGGGAGGAACAACCTCGCAACTGTATGATACGGTTGACCATGCAGGGAATCTGGGAGACCATCCGCTCAACCCTCGGTGACGACACCCTGGGACATCCGCTCTTCTTCATCACAGCCGTGATGGCAACCGTGGTCACTGCTGGGTTGGCATTCTCGATTGCCGATGTCGCCCTTGGCCGAATGACCTTCACATCCGCCGCCAAGTATCTCGCCATCACGCTGCCCGGCTATCTCGCCGTCTTTGCGTTGATCCGGTGGGTGCCCATTGGAAGCGGCGAGGTACCCGAACGAGCGCCCAGTGTGACGACATTCCTTCTCGGGCTTGCCGGTTGTCTCGTGGCTGGCGACTTCTTGAGCTACTGGTGGCACCGCCTTGAGCATGGCAGCGCAGCGGTGTTTCGAAACGTCCACTATGTGCACCACTCCGTGGAATCGCCACTCACCGTCTGGAGCGGCTTTTTTGTGCACCCTATTGAGTCGGGCGTGGTGTTCTCTATGTTCTACGTCGTGCCGTTCGTGCTTGATGTGCACCCGATGATCTTCGCGACCTACGCAGCCATCAACACCTTCGTCACCATGGTGACCCATTGCGGCTACAAGCTGTGGGGCTACCCAACCTGGCTGTTCGCCGACACAGCGCGACACGAACCCCACCACGAGATGAAGAACCCTCCGAATTTCTGCGTGCTGCTCACCCTGAGCGACAGACTCTTCGGCACCTACCTGCCGGCGGACGCGGCGACAAGCAGCTCTTCGAACCTCGCCACCACGTCATGATCGAGCCTGGCTAACACCGCCTCCACACGCTCGGCGCAGCCTTGCTCGGGGCCATCGACTGCTTCCAAGAGCGCCCGCAATCGATTCGCGTTCTGACGTGGCTTCGCCCACATCGCTTCAGCGAGGAGCGGCAACTCCTCAAGGGCTCGCTCAAGCGTGTTCAGCACGCCGATAGTTCCAATGCCCGCGTCTTGAGATAACGATCGCCACATATCGAGCTCCCGCGTCCGAGCCGCTGCAGGATCAGAGGAGTCGATCTGGCCGGCCGCTTGTTCGAGTGCACTGGTGTGGCCCAGCAACGCGTGACGGTGGCGCACAATCTGCGCCGTCGCCAGCATGCGGCGAGTGAAGAGCAGTTCGCCAGCCAGACGGGCAGCCTCTGTGGGGCGGTCCTCCAATGCGGCGATCCACTCTGGGATCAGCGACAGGTCACCCACTCGTCGGGGGTCATTCACCCGTACTCCGCTCCCGGGTCGAGCAGTCACCAAACGCTTCGCTTCGAGACGGGCAATCACGCGCTGGATTGTCGACGGATTGACCCCAAACCGTTCGGCCAGCACCCGAACTCCCGGAAGGCGAGCGCCAACCTCAATTTCACCCCGAAGAATCTGCCGAGCGATCTCGTGGTCGATTCGCTCCGCCATACCAACACCTGGTTCGGGGAACGGTTCATTAGCTACTCGCTCGGACACTCCACAGGTGTAGCACCCGGAGGCGACGCTGCCTACTCTCCGACTGTGAGAACCTCAATGACCCGATCGGCTTTGGTCGTGCCATGCGCAAGCACAATGACTCGATCCCCTGAAGCCAGGCTCACAGGGATCGGCTGCGTCGCAGTGCTGCAATCGGTATTTGCGTCGTAGCCCACCACTTGGAGCTCACCGGCGTCGACCACGAACGAGGTGCCACCGTTTCCTGAGTCGATTGAATTGTCGATGGACCAGGAACCATCGCACACTCCAGCGGGCCCGAGGGACATGAAGTCACCGTCCTCGATGATTCGCACCCCAATGTCATTCAAGATCAGGAGCGCCTTGCCATCGGCGGGCGTTCCGATCCTTGACTCATCGATGAGTTGCGTCAGCATGCCGTTCGGCTTTGCTGCGTCGAACGCCTTTTCCGCACCCATCACCACGGTCCAGCGAACACCGGGCTTCATGGTCTGGCTGAGCTGTTGCATCAGTCCGTCGAAGGACTTCTCGCCCTTACGCTGAATCGTCACCTTGAGATCCACTGATCCGTCACTGGGGGTGAGCAGCGGATCATTTTCAAGTTGTACATCCATCCACTCGCCAACTGCACCCGGCTCGAGTGTGCCAATCAACTTGCCACTCTCTGCGGAGGTACCCCAATACAGATCGACGGGTTGTCCCGACCCTGCATCGGTGTAGAAGTTGACGAAGCGGATCTTCGCGTCTTCGGCAGGCGCGAACTCGCGCGGTTGGATTTCGAACTCTGGTAGTGAGTCCTCTGTCTCGGATGAGTTCTGAATCGAGGTCGACGTCGACCTGGCAGTCGCGTCTTCTGATCGAGACGCTGGACTCTCGTCCTCGCCGCCGCAAGCTGTTGCGGCGAGAAGCAGAGCGGCGAGTACGACTGTTGTGCGGCGGAACATTCCAATCATGGACACAACGATAACGACCGAATGTCCGATTCGATCGCAAAAATCGCTGTTCCCTACAGTGCGCGCATTCTGTTGTTTCGAGCATTGTGCTCGACCTCAGCGAGACCCAAATGCTCAAGCACCGGAGGCACGTAGTTGCCAAAGCGCCCCCGATATCCTTTGCGGAGTCCATACCACCCGCCCACTGGGTTGTCGGCGGCACGCCCCCATGCTTCCACGGTGTCGGGTTTCGCTGGCTTTTGCTCATCGGCGTTGCCAAGGGGCATCCAGTCGCCGTGCGCCACGAGCATCGCGTGGAGGTCCTCAATGCACCGCAGCTGATAGCTCAGTGTTGTCGAGCCAACCCTGATCATCAGGGCAGGCGTGTCGGCGGACTCGTCGCGCCATGCGTCGAATTCGGAGCTTCCAGGTGGAGTAGTGAGGATCCACGGATCTTCTTTGGTGCCAGCGCCTTCAATGTGATCTGTCATGAGGGGATCCTCCCACCTATTCATGACATCATGTGTCATGAATATTCGAGTGGGCTGATCGCAGCCTGCACCGAGTCCGATGGAGGACTTCTTGTGCGAGCTGGACGACTCCTGACTCTTCTCCAACTCCTGCAACGCGGGGACCGAGTCACGGCGGCTGAACTCGCGAGAGCACTGGAGGTTTCTGAACGAACCGTGCTGCGCGATATCGAGGTTCTCAGCGGCTCAGGCATCCCCGTCTACGCAACTCGAGGACCCGGCGGCGGTTTTCAGATTCTCGACACCTACCGACCATCGTCGCCAATGCCACAGCTCGCTGGAACCACGGGAGGTGGTCAGCTCTTTCGGGTTCGAGTGATGCTGTCCCCAGAGGCGCTGCAGTACGCCATCGCTGCGGGTGTGCCACATGGTTGGCGTCCGCGGCCCACAGACGCGGAACATCAGCATTCGGAGGGGCGAGTCATTGGCTCGTTCCGTTTCGGCTCCGTTGAGAGCGCTGTGCGCCAACTCCTCGCCCTTGGCCCAGAGGTCGAGGTACTTCTGCCGCTCTCGATCCGCGAGAAGATGGCTGAGGCAGGGCGGCAAATCGCTGCGCTGCACTCAGGGGGCACTCCCGAGACTGATCGCGACTGCTACGGTGCGGACGAGTATTCAAGCGATGAGGAGAACTAATGGCGTCGATCACACTTGGCGGAAACGAGATTCATACCGAAGGCAATCTGCCTGCAGTTGGCAGCACTGCACCCCAGTTCCAACTGGTGGGATCAGATCTCAGCGCTATCAACTCTGCTGACCTTGCTGGCACACGGGTGGTGCTCAACATCTTCCCCTCCATCGACACTGGCGTGTGCGCGACGAGCGTGCGGCGTTTCAACGAGGTCGCCAGTGGCCTCGACAACACCAAGGTGGTATGCGTGTCTGCCGACCTGCCGTTCGCTGCAGCTCGCTTCTGCGGGGCCGAAGGAATCGAGAACGTCTCAGTTGGTTCCACCTTCCGAGGGTCGACTTTTGGTTCGGACTACGGCGTGACCATGGTGGACGGCAAGCTTGAAGGCCTCCTCGCCCGCGCAGTTGTGGTCATCGACGGCGACGGCAACGTGGTTCACTCAGAACTCGTTCCAGAGATCGCCCAAGAGCCTGACTACGACGCAGCACTCTCGCACCTCAGCTAGGGCCTATCAGTCCACGGTCCAGACAAGCCCGGAATGAATCAACGAGTTGAGATCCCCCGCGCCTGAGCGTTCGATGCTGTGGCTCACCTGTGCGCGAACCTCAGCGTCATAGGCGGGGCGCTCAACATCGCGAAACACGCCAATCGGGGTGGGCATATGCGGTGAACTCGCAAGCCGGCTGAGGGCGAAGGCCAAGGTCGGATCCGGCCGATGCTCGTCGTGAATCAACAGGTTGGCGACCCCAACCTCAGTGGTCTCACAGACGTATGGCTCCCCAAATTCGTTGATAGCCACACCATGTTGGCCGTCCGCACCGAAACGAATTGGTTCACCATGAGTGAGCGGGATCAGCATGTCCGCCCGAACATCGCGTTTGAGGATCGGGTCGTACGCCCCGTCATTGAACACGTTGCAGTTTTGGAACACCTCAACGAATGAGGAGCCTTGATGGGCGTGGGCCCGCCGGAAGGTCTCCATCATGTGCTTGCGGTCCATGTCATGGGTTCGGGCAACAAACGATGCCTCCGCGCCAATGGCGACCGAAATCGGATTGAACGGGTGGTCCACTGATCCAAACGGAGTCGACTTCGTGACTTTGCCGACCTCCGAAGTTGGCGAGTACTGGCCCTTCGTGAGGCCATAGATCTGGTTGTTGAACATCAGGATGTTGAGGTTCACGTTTCGACGAAGAGCGTGGATCAGGTGGTTGCCACCGATCGACAACATGTCCCCGTCGCCGCCGATCACCCACACGGAAAGGTCGGGTCGCGCCATTGCCACACCAGTCGCCAGCGCGGGTGCACGTCCATGAATCCCATGCATGCCATAGGTATTCATGTAGTACGGCAGGCGAGCGGCACACCCAATGCCCGAAATGAAGACCGTGTTGTGCGGTTCGACGCCAAGCTCAGGCAAGAGGAACTGGATCGAGGCCAAGATGCCGTAGTCCCCACAACCTGGGCACCAACGAACCTCTTGATCCGATTCGAAATCCTTCCGGGTGAGTTCAACCGGAGTAGCAGCAGTGCTCATGAGTTCAGAACCTCCATAATCCGTTGTTCCATGTCCGCTGCCTTGAAAGGAAGCCCGTTGACCTGCGTGAATGAGATGGCGTCGACAAGATACTCAGCTCGAATCAGTTTCGAGAGCTGCCCGAGGTTCATCTCAGGAATCAGAACGTGTTCGTACTGTTTCAAGAGCTCACCGAGGTCTGCGGGGAACGGATTGAGGTGAGTGAGATGCGCCTGGTGAACCTCAAGCCCGCGAATCCTGATCCGTCGAACTCCAGCAGTAATTGCGGCCCAGGTGGAGCCCCATCCGAGCACGAGGGTCGTTGAACTCCCCTCGCAATCAGTCCACACACGCTCAGTATCGTTGGCGATGCGATCCACTTTCTCCTGACGCAGCCGCACCATCTTCTCGTGATTCGCTGGCTGATAACTGATGTTGCCAGAACCATCCTGCTTCTCGATACCACCAATCCGATGCTGAAGCCCCGGCGTGCCAGGTACTGCCCATGGGCGAGCAAGCGTCTCGGGGTCTCGAAGGTAGGGCCAGTACTCCTGGGAGCCATCAGGGCGAGTGTGGTTCAATTCCGTAGCGAAGGGAACGGCAATGTCCGCAAGCGCTTCGGGGTCTGGCAACAACCACGGCTCCGCCCCGTTTGCGAGATAGCCATCAGTGAGAAGGATCACTGGCGTGCGGTACTTCAACGCGATTCTGCATGCTTCGAAGGCTGCATCAAAGCAGTTCGATGGCGACCGGGCCGCCACAATCGGCAGCGGCGATTCGCCATGTCGCCCGTACATCGCCAGAAGAAGATCGGCCTGTTCCGTTTTCGTCGGCAAGCCCGTGGATGGCCCACCTCGTTGCACGTCCACAATGACCAATGGCAATTCCAGGCTGAGCGCCAGACCAATCGCTTCAGACTTCAGGTCAAGCCCTGGTCCGGAGGTACCGGTAATCGCGAGTGAGCCAGCAAAGGCTCCACCGATCGCGATTGCCGCGGCCGCGATCTCGTCCTCGGCCTGCATGGTGGTCACATTGAAATGCTTCAGCTTGGACAGCTCGTGAAGGATGTCCGAAGCGGGCGTGATGGGATAGGAGGCATACAGCAATGGCAATCCAGCTTTGTGTGCCGCTGCGACCAGGCCAAGCGCCGTTGCCGTGTTCCCAATCACGTTGCGATACGTGCCGCTCGGAAGACTCGCTGGCTTGACCTCATAGGGGGAGAACAGCTCCGCAGTCTCTCCGAAGTTGCGACCAGCTTTGAGTGCCGCGAGATTGGCCTCACGGACCAGCTCCTTGTTCGCGAATCGCTTCTCCACCCACTCAAGCACTGGGGCAACAGGGCGGGTGTACATCCAACAGATGAGACCAAGAGCGAAGAAGTTCTTCGAACGCTCCGCGTCACGAGTCTTCACTCCGAGTGGCTTGGTGGCTTCCACAGTGATGGAGGTCATTGGCACCTGATACACGGTGAAGGCGTCGAGTGAACCGTCCTCTAGTGGGTTGGTCGTGCAGTGCGCCTTTTCGAGGTCCCGCTCGCTGAACGCGTCGGAGTTCACGATGATCGTGGAGCCCGGGTTGAGGTCGGCCACATTGGCCATCAGCGCAGCGGGGTTCATTGCTACCAGAACGTTGGGGCCATCGCCTGGGGTCACAATGTCGTGGTCAGAAATGTGAACTTGGAACGAGGACACGCCGTTGAGGGTTCCAGCCGGCGCCCTGATCTCAGCGGGGTAGTTCGGCAGCGTTGCCAAGTCATTTCCGAAGGCCGCGCTGAGCTCAGTGAATCGATCACCGACCAGCTGCATACCATCGCCGGAGTCCCCGGCGAATCGGATGACTACACGGTCCAACGTCGTTGTTGCCCCCATGCTTGACCTCTTTCAGTTTGAAGACTTCGGCGCGCTGCGCTCGTCTACTCCGACACTACCCACGCGCGGCAGGGTGAGCGGTAATTGAGGATGGATCTCTTTCTCTCGCGCACGTCGAGCACTCAAGAAATGTTGGAATCGATCACGCCCTGTATCCTGAAGCCACAGGCTTGACCCGAAAGTTGACCGTTCCACTTGCCCCTTGCTCTCCAAGCATGCTGAAAGTTCCGAATCACGATGGCCATTTCTGAGCGACGGAGCGAGCCCCGACTAGACCCCCGTCCGCAATGGAGAATTCGCGGATCTGAGGCCAAGAATCAAATGCTCGGTTCAGCGCGCAGCACCGCCCGGCGAATCACCCAGATGTCAGGCACTCTGAGCGAGGTTGCCCTTGTCGCTGGATCTCCACGCAGTGGCACGACCTGGCTCGCAGAGACCATCAACCACGACTTGAGCTACCGCTACTGCTTTGAGCCCCTCGAACTGCATCACCGCCACGAAACATTTCGGGGCTTTCACCGACTCCAGTACTGCCGTCCCGCGGGCGCTCGTCCCGAGATTGAAACCACCATGTCGAGGTTGCTCGAAGGGCAGGTGTTCACGCCCTACAGCGACCGATTTGACCCACGATCGTTGGCATCGAGAAGCGATCGACTGCTCATCAAATGCACTCGAATGAACTTGACACTTGGTTGGATAGCAAACCAGAAACCTGAGGTTGGTCTCATTCTCATCCTGCGTCACCCGCTCTCTGTCCTCGGCTCCCGCGAGCGGCTGAGCTGGCTTGACTGGGGGGCAGGACCTGAAGACATCTTCGACCTGCTTGCCCAATCTGACCTCGTCGCGGACCACCTCAACCCGTTCGTCGATCTCATCTTCTCCCGCCGTTCACAATTCGAGCGCCAGATCATTATGTGGTGCGTTGAGCAGATGATTCCCAGGACCCAGATGAGTTCGAAACAGCTGCACGTCATTCGCTACGAAGACATGCTCGCCAACCCGGAGCCAAATCTGCGACAGGTGTTTGAGGCGCTTGGCAAACCCTGGGACCCGAGTGTCCTCGAACGTTCGACGATGCCTTCGAAAACCGCATGGAATGGCAACGGGTTCGCACAGGATCCCCGGCAACATTCCGATCGCTGGAAAACTCAATTCTCGCCTGATCAGCGATCCACAGCGGCTTGGCTGATGGAACAGTTTGGCTTGCTCGACCTGTATCCGGACACTGCCTAAC
>DORQ01000153.1:6246-6437 GCA_003514205.1 Acidimicrobiaceae bacterium | reverse complement strand
TCATTCGATGATCGCCCGGTACTTCGGGAAGCGAACTTCCGGCTGAGCAAAGGTGACAAGGTCGGACTCATCGGCCGAAATGGCGCTGGAAAGACGACGCTTCTTGAGCTGATTCTGGATCGAGACACACCCGACTCCGGAACCATCGATATCACCGACGGTATCGAGATCGGCTACTTCTCGCAGTTCTC
>DORQ01000153.1:5382-5966 GCA_003514205.1 Acidimicrobiaceae bacterium | reverse complement strand
TTCGAGACCATGCAGCGCTGCGGTGGATGGACGTATCAGAACGACATCGACATTGTCCTGACACGCCTGGGCTTTGACGACACCATGCGCCGCCTTCCCACCGATCAGCTTTCGGGAGGCTGGCGAAATCGGTCTGCGCTCGCCAAGATCGTGATCCAGACCCCAGATGTGTTGCTGATGGATGAGCCAACCAACTACCTCGACCTAGAAGGCGTCAGCTGGTTGGAGGGCTGGTTCAACAACTTCGGCGGAGCATTGATCGTCGTTTCCCATGACCGCCACTTTCTCGACAACGTCACGAATCGGATCACCGAAATCGAGAACTACCACCTCCACGACTACGACGGAAATTTCAGCAACTACGTCCACAAACGGCGAGCACGCCTCAAGACCATCGAGCGGCAGTTCGAGCATGAAGAGGCGCTCTTAGCCTACGAATCAGAGTCCATCGCCAGCCGCCGCGAAGCGGCCAAGAACCCGAGCCAAGCACTCAAGCGACGCCTCGCCAACATCAAGAAGAGCGGAACGCCACGCCCAGTGGACCAGATCATCACCGATATCTATAGCGACTTAGTGGTGCGCAA
>DORQ01000153.1:4526-5189 GCA_003514205.1 Acidimicrobiaceae bacterium | reverse complement strand
GACCTCGCGTTCACCATTCACAAGCGCGACCGCATTGCGGTAACGGGTCCGAATGGGTGTGGAAAGACCACGTTGGTTGAGATCATCGCGCAACGCCAGAAGCCCAGTGCAGGGACCGTCACCTGGGCGAAAGGCCCCGGATTCATCCATTTCAACGACCTTCTCGAGTCCTTGGATGAAACCGATACCGTGACTCACGCTGTGAACGCAACCGGAGTCGACACCCTGAGTCGTACGGCAACTCGCAAGAGCGTGAACCGATTCCTCACGCTCATGCAGTTCTCCGAGATGGATCTCCGCCAACGGATCTCCACATTGTCTGGTGGCCAGCGTGCCCGCGTTGCACTCGCGCAGTGTCTGTTGTCGGGGGCGTCGACCATCATCTTGGATGAGCCGACCAACCATATGGACATCACCAGCATGCAGGTCATGGAGCGGGCCCTCAACCACTTCCCAGGAGCCGTCATTGTGGTGAGCCACGATCGCTTCTTCATCCAGAATGTGGCAACTCGCGTGTTTCAGTTCTCTGGCGCGGGGGAGGTTCGGGAGACGCGAAACGTCTGGTCGGTCTAAGACAAACAGCAAGACGACAGAGAGAACCCCCTCATGGCCCCCGGGTGGCCCTACTGTGGCCCTGAAGAAGTCGGCCCTTGTGGGGTCGGC
>DORQ01000153.1:0-4393 GCA_003514205.1 Acidimicrobiaceae bacterium | reverse complement strand
CCTTGTGGGGTCGGCCCTTGTGGGATCGGCGTTGCGCTAGCCACAGCTGCTTTCACACCCTCATGGCCTTCAACAGATGCCAGCCCGCCAGATTGGACGAGCCGAGTCAATGCCGCGGCAAGCGCTTCGAACGGCCCGCCAGAACCGCCCGAGACCAGGATCTCCGGCATGATCTTCACATCACCTCGACCAATGGCGTCCACAATGTTGACCGCAGCTGTGGCAGCTTCGCCCAACGCCAGACGTTGTGCCTCATACCCTGCCGCCTGAGCCAAGCCAAGCGCCTTTGAAGCATCGGCCTTCGCGAGACCCGTCTGCCGGTCGGTGTTGGCCTGCGCTTCACCCTGAGCTCGCATTGAGTCGGCAGTGGAAATGCCTTGCGCGCGAATCGCGTCTGCCTGAGCGATAGCAATGGCACGCTGCTTCTGAGCCTCCGCCTCGCCAAGTGCAACGGTTGCCCCAGCCTCGCCCGCCGCTTCAGCACGTCGAGCCTCGGCCTGGTTCTGCTTAATGGTGATACCCACCTGCGAGGCAGCAAGGTTCGCTTGCTGGTCTGCGGTTCCGGTGGTCTTCTCAAGTTCGATTCTCGCAAGCTGGGCTCGCTGCTGCTCCTCGAAGGTCGCCTTCTCCTGGTTGGCGATCTCTCGTGTCGTCAACACCTCGACAATGTCGCTTGGGAACTGGACGTCCTGGATATACACACCCTTGGTTTCGACCTGATATTGAGTCAAGTAGTCAGTGATTCGCGTGAATGCCGCTGCCTGAACCTCATGGCGAGTTTCGATGAACTTGATTGCTTCAAGTTGTTGGAGCGTGTTTCTGAAATGGTTCCCTACTGCGGACTGAAGCACCTCGTTCACAAGGTTCATCATGGTGCCGACCATCGAGATCACCTTCGGCGCACGAGTATCAGGCACGTGGATCTGCACCTGCAGATCGATTGTGAATACGAAACCCTCCCGGCTCTTTGCTTCGATCGGAGACAGGTGCGCGTCGAGGGAGTGCGCTTGGCTGTTGGCGTTCGCCCAGTTCAACGTGATGATGGAGGTTGGAACGATCTCTGCTGCGTAGCAACGCGGGTTGATTGGGTACTTCCCAGTTCGAAGCGGCTCTCGCCAGATACCGCGGTGACCCGGGGCAACGATGGATCCAAACTTGAACTCCTCGCCGGAGGTGTCGATCGTCGGAAGGCCCACAAATGACTTCACCACGGCAACTTGGCCCTGATTCACGACCAGCATTGGGACAAGCTCGACTCGAACAAGGAACGGGTTCAGCAGGTACGCGCCGTACAGAATCGGATCATGCTGCAGGCCAATTCGGCCTCCGTGATCGATGAACTTCTGAAAGTCCTGGTAGTTGTTGTGAAGTCCGTTTTGACTGCCGAGCAGTTGCTCAACAATTTGCGCGTCATTTGCGCCATTGATCTCTCCCATCCGGATGTCTTCGTACCCGCCGAGGCGACTCGCAATATCGCCCTGCTCAAGCGGTTGCCCTTCCAATGCCGTGACAATGCCGACGTAATCTCGATCTCCCTGAGGGGCTATGACCGTTACTTGCAGTTGGGATTCGATCAGCCCAAACGACTCAGGGGTCAGTTGGCCTGCGGCAGCCAGTTTGGTGAGCTCGGGGGTGGTTGGCATTCCGAACACACGATTGGGCGTGAGCACAATGAAGGCCGATGGATGAAGGGGAAGGATCGAGCCTGGGGGAAGCACCGGCCGCTGAACACCCTTTTGCCCTCCATTCGCGAGAAAGCTACGGAGGTCTGAGAAGTTGGCGAGTGCCTCGTTGTAGACGGCGGACTTAGCGCCAACTGCGAGCGGTGCACCGACCTGAGAGATGATCACGCCAATCTCACCGGCTGGGACCTGCACCCATGGGTGCTTACTCACGGTGAAGATCGGCCAAAGTTTGAATCGGAGCCCTGGCATCAGCAGGTCGGCCTGGTATCCCGGCTCGCCATTGAACGCGATGATGTCGTCATCCTTCAGTTTTCGGAGCGAAAACCGTTTGGTGACCATGCCAACTTCGGCGGGACCAATGGAGACGAGCGAACGCAGGACGATAATCGCCGCAATCGCCAAGAACGCCATCGTAAGAACGAATATCAGTGAGTACTTCATGACCAAGTTCTACACCCAGCCAGCCAGCGCTGGTCGGAATCGCTGCAAGATGGTGGGTCGGTACGTGGATGGCTGAATCTGTGGGTGTCTTGTCATTGACGCCATCGTCCAATGCGAGGAGTGTGGACCTATGGCAACGCGTCGAATTGGCATTCTGGTGTTTCCCGGATACCAAGGCCTTGATGTGGTCGGACCCTATGAGGTCTTCCGAGGAGCCGATGATGCGCTGCAACTCTCCGGGTCTCCGGAGAGGTATGAGGTCATCCTGATCGGCGAGCCCAACTGCGCCAGTGAGACAGGGCTCACTATTGGCCCAGTGGTGCCACCACATGAGGTTGGCGCGCTCGACACACTCATTCTGCCGGGCGGCCGGGGCGTTCGATCCGCAGCGGAGCAGCCGGCAACAGTCAAGATGGCAGAGGATCTTGCACAGCAAGCTGCGCGGTTGGCAACTGTCTGTACTGGAGCCTTCCTCCTTGCGGCCACCGGTCGACTATCGGGAAGAACTGTCGCCACTCACTGGGCCTACGCGGAGGAACTCGCTTCGCGATTTCCTACCGTGTCGGTAGACGGAGACTCCATCTACCGACAGGACGGCCACATCTGGTCATCGGCCGGCGTGACCGCTGGGATCGACTTGGCACTGGCGCTCGTGGACGCCGACGTTGGGCCTGAGGTGGCCCACCTCGTCTCCTGCTGGCTGGTTGTCTTTCTCCGACGGCCGGGCGGTCAGCGTCAATTCGCACGAGCAACCGCCGGCCCGCCACCACAACATGGCGCGATCGCCCAAGCACGGCAGTTCATCCATCAGAACCTCGCGGAGGACTTGCGAGTCGAGACACTTGCAGGCGAGGTGGCGCTCAGCCAGCGCCATTTCGCACGCCTGTTTCGTTCTGAGACTGGTTTGACACCGGCCGCGTATGTGCAACAACGCCGCCTTGATGCGGCGAGAGACCTTCTCGAATCAACCTCGCTCCCGCTCAACCACATCGCTCGGAACTGCGGATTGGGGTCCTCCGAAACCCTTCGCCGCGTCATGGCGGACCAGGTTGGAGTGTCCCCCGAGGCCTACCGTTCTCGTTTCAGCCACTAGCAATACCCGACCAGTAGCAACTCTCGACCAGTAGTAACTCTCGACCAGTAGCCATCTCCCGTCACTAGCAATTCCCGACCACTAGCAATAAGGACAGCATCATGCAGATTGCAATAGCCCTGTTCCCTCGAATGACCGCACTCGACGCCATTGGGCCCTATGAGGTGCTGCAACGATTACCTCAATTCGAGGTGGTATTCGTTGGCCATCAGCGAGGCGAGATTCGAACCGAGAACGGATTCCTCGGGCTCACGGTGGACGCCACCTTCGCCGAGGTTCCACACCCCGAGGTCGTCGTGATGCCAGGTGGCGTCGGAACTCGAGCCCTCATGAACGACAAGATCGTTTGCGACTGGCTGGTGCAGAGCTATGCCACCTCAGTGTTCACCACCTCGGTGTGCACTGGTTCCCTGGTGCTCGGAGCCGCTGGATTGCTCAACGGCCTCGCTGCAACCACCCACTGGGCGGCGATGGACGAGTTGGGAGCCACAGGTGCCATACCAACGGATGCTCGAGTTGTTGAGCACCTTGACCAACGAATCATCACCGCTGCAGGCGTCTCGTCAGGGATCGACATGGCACTCCGCCTCGCGGAGCTTCTCGTTGATGACACCGCAGCGAAGGCAATGCAGCTTGGGATCGAGTACGACCCACAGCCGCCATTCGATTGTGGGCATCTGTCGAGGGCCAGCGAAGCGGTGGTCACTCGGTTGATTGAGTACGCATCGATCCGAGACTGAGAGGGGTGCCGGAGTGATGGCTTCCTCCGCCGTGCAAACGACCATTCCGGAAGGCGCTCTCGTAAAGCACAGTTTCGAGCAACATCGACCGAATCGACGAGCTTCGATGACCCGAACGCGGCTCATCGCATTCGCAGCGACGCTCGTGAACCGCTCCGGGAAACCGACCTTGCGCCTCCCACTCGACTAGCCCCAGTTAGGGTTCTCTGCGGCGATCGGCGACCAGCCGCCCGAGTTCGGGTTTGATCAGCGGTCGACCACGTTTCGCGGTTGGGGGTTGAAGGCTGGAGGTTGGGTCGAGCGTTTGGCATCCAGAGGTGCACTTTGGAGATGCTCAGGCGCCACTGGCGGCTTATGACCACATGAAGCCCACGAGGGGTTCGAGGTCGTTCGTGGCGCGGTCAGCGGTGCGGAGCGCCGCGAGGTAGGCGGCG
>DORQ01000238.1 GCA_003514205.1 Acidimicrobiaceae bacterium | reverse complement strand
CGCATGCAATGAGGGCGCCAAGCGTTGCCGCGCCAGTTTCCCCTGCGCGGATGGATTCAGTTGCGAGGAGCTGCATTGCCTCTCGCACCGGCTCATCGCTGATGGTGATGCAGGCTTCCACGCCAGCAGCCATGATCGGCCACGCGACAGAGGAAACGTTGCCGCAATTCATTCCCGCCATCATCGAGGAGTGGGGCCCGGGGGCCGGCACCGGCCGTCCTGCCTGCAGCGACCGAAATAGGCAGTCGGCAGTTTCCGGCTCCACCGCAATTCTGACGGGCGCGGCGTTGTGAGGCTCCGGTCCCTGTGGTTGCGGCCAGTGGTGGATGATGCCCACAGCCAAGGCTCCGACTCCAACTGGCATGAGGAGATGAGTGATGGGATCCGCGCCGGGATCAGCGCTGAGTGCTTCGTCGATCTCCACGCACAGCGTTTCGTATCCTTCCGCGATCCACGTCGGCACGGTGCTGTACCCATCCCAGGAGGTGTCGCTCACAATGAGGTGGGTGTCATCTGCTCGTTCGGCCGCAATGGCAACTGCAGCGTCGTAGTCACCATCCACGACAGTGACGGTGGCTCCCTCTGACTCGATTGCTTGTATCCGCGCCAGCGCAGAACCCGCTGGCATGAAGATCTCTGCTCCGAGGCCAAACCACTGTGCCGCCCGGGCGACGGCGCGCCCATGGTTTCCGTCTGTTGCGGTGACGAGCGTGAGGGGCCGCAACGGGGCGAACTGCTCGGCGATCTCCGCAATCGAACTGCCCGTTGGTTCGAAACCAAGCCGTTCGGCGAGGAGTCGATAGGTCGCCCAGGATGCCCCGAGAATCTTGAACGCGGGGAGGCCAAATCGTTCGCCCTCGTACTTGATGAGAACTCGACCGAGGCCGCACCGCTTGGCGAGCGCCGGTGACTCGAGGAGCGGCGTTGGTTGATATTCCTCGAGCGACCGATGAAATCCAACCGGGCTACGCCAGGAGTCAGGTGCTCGAACCACGGCTGTTCGGTCGTTGAGGTACAGGGCCATTGCCCAAGACTACCGAGGTTCGGTTGGTGGTCCCGTTCTGGCAGGCGCACCTGCACCGTGGGCAGTTGGTAGCTGAACCGGCGCGTGATCAGTGACAATCCGCAGCGCATGGGGCGAGTCGGGGCACCAGTGCTGGTCGCCCGATACGCTGGGGCGATGTCAAACAACGTAACTCCGGCCGTTCCAGCGAAACTTGGACTTTCTGACCTGGTTGCCGACGAGGAACTCCTGATGCATGCAGTTGACCGCTTTCGGGAGACGGGAATCAAGCTTCCAACCTTCGCGCAGCTCGCCGATCCCTCATCAATACCGCAGGAAATCATCGACCGGTTGGCCGAGGTGAGCCCCAAGGAGGGCGACCCGCTCAATCTGTTCCGTGTGCACTGGTTCAACAACCTGGATGGTGCTTTGGCCGAGACTCCGAACTCCATTGTCTTGGATCGAGCCTTCACCGGAATCGACTCGCCGATTCTGGTGGTGTTTGGCGATCGGTTCCCAATGATCGATGCGCATAAGGTCCTCGCCGCATACGCATGCCTCGTCGCCCGCCTCGTAACCGGACAATTCGATCCGAGCGTGCACCGAGCAGTGTGGCCCTCGACAGGAAACTACGCCCGCGGTGGGGTTGCCATCAGCCGAATCATGGCGAGTCGCGGGGTGGCTGTGCTGCCCGAAAACATGAGCCGAGAGCGATTCGAATGGCTTGAGCGTTGGGTGGCTGACCCCGGCGACATTGTGCGAACTCCTGGCTCAGAGTCCAATGTGAAGGAAATCTACGATGCCTGTGCCGAACTCGATCGGGAACCTACCAACTTCATTCTGAATCAGTTCTGTGAGTTCGCTAACTATCTGGTTCATCGCTATGTCACTGGTCCTGCGCTTGAGGCGGCATTTGAGGCGACATCGGTTGCCTATCCCGACTGCAACCTCACCGCCTGGGTGTCAGCAACCGGCTCAGCCGGAACCATCGCGGCGGGCGACTATTTGAAGGAACACCACGGAACCAAGATCGTCGCGGTTGAGGCTCTCGAGTGCCCCACGATGCTCTACAACGGGTTTGGCGAACATAACATCCAGGGGATCGGCGACAAGCACATTCCGCTGATCCATAACGTGATGAATACCGATGTAGTGGTCGGTGTCAGCGATGTAGCGACTGATGAATTGGCCCTAGCGTTCTCGCAGCCCGAGGGGATTGCTCAGCTTCGGGCCCGTGGCGTGTCTGAGAAGATCCTCGACAGCCTGGAACACATGGGGTTCTCCTCGCTGTGCAACATCACAGCGGCGATCAAAACTGCGAAGAAGTTGCATTTAGGTGAACGGGACATGATTGTCACAGTGGCAACCGATGGGGCACAGCTGTATCGGTCGGAGTCGGCATCATTGCTTGAGGAGCGGTTCGAGGGAGTCTTCGGCCCAGCGGAGACTGCCGCGGTGCTTGCCCGTCATCTCGACGGAATCGACACTGCCGATACCGAGGAACTCGACACGGCTGGTCGAAATCGGATCTTCAACCTTGGCTACTTCACGTGGGTGGAGCAGCAGGGGATTGATCTTGAAACCTTTGAGGCACGACGGTCACAGGAGTTTTGGGATGGACTCGCGAGCTTCGTTCCCAGATGGGATGAACTGATCATTCAATTCAACGCCAAAACTGGGCTTGGCTGAGTGAACCTCAGACTGGTCTGCCGAGGGTGTGCCAGCTCGATCTCCTGGCAGGACCCCTCGCCATGGGCCTGCCCTCGGCGCGCAGAACTCACTGAGGTCGATCATGTTCTCGTTCTGAGCACGGGCGAACGCGGCCACCTGGATGCCACGAACGGCGGCCCGTCCGACGCGGTTCCAGCCACCGAGGACCAAGCGGGCAACATCGATTCGGCTGAGGAGAACCCGTTTCTTCGGTATCGCGCCAGGCTCGGTTCGTATCAAGCGGCTCGTGAGATTGGCTGGTCAGACCAACAGTTTGTCGACCTCGTCGAGGGGATCGACGCAGAGCTGCGACGGACGTCTGGCACCGGGTTTCTTCGTACGCCAGTCACTTCAGCGGATGCGCTGGGTGGCGCATGTGGGCTCGCACCTGGACGGCTCATCCTCAAGGACGAAACGAACAATGTGGGTGGCTCGCACAAAGCCCGACACTTGATGGGAATTGCCGTCTGGATGCGGCTGCGTTCGGAATGTGGTTTCGATGTGCATCGTCCCCGACTAGCGATTGCGTCATGTGGAAACGCGGCGATTGCAGCCGCCACCTTGGCAGCTGCAATGAAGTGTCCGCTCGAAGTGTTCGTGCCCGAATGGGCGAGCGCTGCAGTGGTGGACACGTTGCAGTCACTGGGAGCGAAGGTGATTCGTTGTCCGCGAGAGCCAGGCGAGCTTGGCGATCCGTGCGTCCGCTTGGCCAATGCTGCCGTTGCTTCCGGGGCCTTGCCTTTTTCCTGTCAAGGAACCGCTAACGGTCTCACCATCGATGGAGGTCGAACGCTCGGCTGGGAGCTCGCCGAGCAAGTTCCGGCGCTCGGTTCAACGTTCGTCCAAGTTGGTGGGGGAGCCTTGGCAACTGCAGTTGCGACTGGCCTGGCCGAAGGGGGGAGCGCGGCCGAGCTGTTCGCTGTTCAGGCCGAAGGCTGTGCACCGCTGGACCGTGCGGTGCAGCGCGTTGCCGAGCACGGCCTTGGCTGGGCGATTCATCATCGTGGGTCGGTGATGTGGCCGTGGGAGAGCGAGCCCCACAGCGCGGCGACAGGGATTCTCGACGATGAGACCTACGACTGGGCTGGTGTGTGTGAATCACTGGAGCGGCTTGGTGGACAATCCATCGTTGCCTCGGAGGAGTCGGTGGTCGAGGCTCAGCAGATCCTGAGAGCTCACACGCAAATCAACGCAGACACGACTGGGTCGGCCGGGCTTGCGGGACTGATTGAGGTCTCAACACGCGTGGGCGGCAT
>DORQ01000126.1:348-7620 GCA_003514205.1 Acidimicrobiaceae bacterium | reverse complement strand
GCTGGCCCCACTAGCGGGGGTTGTCATTACCTTGCTTGATAGCGCCGCTGTCACAGTCAAGTCCACGATGACGGTCGCAGATGGTTCGTATTCCTTCGCTGGGCTACCGCTAGGCAACTACACCATAGTTGAAACCCAACCAACCGGATATCTCGCCGGTGCAGTCACACCTGGTAACAACATCCCAGTTGCCCTCACCATCGCCGGATCCTTCGGAAACGACTTCTCCGAGACCGGCGCATCGCTCTCGGGCACCGTGTACGTGGACGGGACGCTCACCCCGCTTGGCGGGGTTACCGTGACGCTGCTCGATAGCTCCGGCCAACCCGTTGCATCGGCCAGCACCGCTGCAGACGGCACCTATCTATTCGCAGGGTTGGCGGCTGGTACCTACACCGTGATTGAGACGCAGCCGGCTGGCCTGATGCCCGGCGTGATTGAACCAGACAACAGCATCTCGGTGGCGCTACCCGCCGGGGCGACCTCAGTCGGCAATGACTTCTCGGAAACCGGCGCATCAATCTCAGGCACCGTCTACGTGGACGGGACGCTCACCCCGATCGCAGGAGTCACAATCACGCTGACTGACTCCCGCGGGAACAGGTTGGTGGTTGTCACCGGGGCGGACGGCCAGTACTCCTTCACTGGGTTGTTGCTCGGGGACTACACCATCACCCAGACTCAGCCAGATGGTTGGCGTCCCGGACAGGTTGTCCCCGGAAACACAATCGTCCTCACGTTGACCTCCAGTTCGGGCAGGAACGACTTCTCTGAAGCTGCTGTGGCTGAGCCGCCAGTTCCAACGACCACGGCACCAACCACAACTCCTTCCTCATCCAGCACACCGGAATCCGCCACTCCCGAATCCTCGGCTCCCTCGGGTACACCGGCGAATGCTGTTCGGGCCAACGGGTCCGAATCCTCCGGCGATGATCGCCAGCTGGCCTTTACTGGCGGGTCAAGCGGACAGCTCCTCGGCCTCGCGATGGCTCTGCTTGGCATTGGACTATGCCTCGCGAAGCGCCGACGTTCTCTGCAGCGTTAGGGAGGGTCGCACAGGGGCCGGTCGGGCATGGCGGAACGAGGCCGTTTGGGCATGGCGGCACGGCACGTTGACTCCAGTGGAGGGGTCGGGTGCACGGTTCGGGGCGCGAGGTTGGGACCAATTGCTCTGGCCGTCTAGCAGCGAACCCTGCGAGCTTGGAGGAGATGATCGGCACTATTGCAGCGCAGCCCACAGCGGGCGGTCTGGTCTGCAGAGAGTGCGCGCCGTTCGAGAGTGCGGACCCGATTCGTGGAACTGTGACGCAGGCCAGTGAGACCGTCGAGGCACATCGATCACGCAGGCAGTTGCTCATGTTCAGTGGCTCTCCGGCAGGAGCAAGGTGAACGCGATCCAGCTTGATCCGCAGGGTGGTCTTGACGCGCTCGTAGAGCTCTTGTTGGCCGATGGCTTCCGCGTGGTCGGTCCGGTGGTGACCGGTGGGGTCATCGCATACGACGACCTTTCGTCAGGGGATGATCTGCCAACGGGTTGGGCAGTCGAGCAGGCGCCCGGTCGTTGGCGGATGCATGAAACCGGTGACCAAACTCGCTTCGGCTACACGCCAGGAGCGGCCTCGTGGAAGCAGTACGTGTTCCCAGCACATCAAGAGGTACTGCGAATCCGCCGAACGGACGGGTCCTTTGCAGTGACTCGACCTCCAGCGCCTGAACGTCCATTCGCGTTCATCGGGGTTCGCGACTGTGAGGTGACGGCACTGGAAGTGCTCGATCGCGTGCAACTGGACCCTGACTATCCCGACCCTCGCTACGCTGAGCGACGCCGTGACGCGTTCATCGTTGCGGTGACCTGCGCAGTCCCTTCGGCGACATGCTGGTGCACCTCGATGGATGGCGGCCCGGTGCCACAGCATGGGTTCGACCTTCTACTCACAGAGCTGAATGATTCCGATGGGCACCGACTGCTGGCTGAGTCGGGAACAGACCGCGGCGCCGAACTGCTTGCTCGCTTGCCGGGCAGCCTCGCGACGCCTCTGGATAGGTCGGCTGCGGTCGCCGTCGGAGCAGCAGACACCGACATCCTGGCGCCAAAACTCTCTGGAAAGGAGTTACCGACCCTGTTGGCCGGAACCGAACTCCATCCGCATTGGGAGGAGGTGGCCGATCGATGTCTGGCCTGCAGCAACTGCACGATGGTCTGTCCGACCTGCTTTTGCTCCACCTTCACCGACCACCCCGAACTCGAACCTGATGTCGCCAGCCGAACTCAGGAATGGGCCTCCTGTTTTCAACTCGACCACTCGAACCTGGGCGGACGTCCAGTTCGGGCATCTGTCTCCGCACGGTATCGGCAGTGGCTCACTCACAAGCTGGCCACCTGGACTGAGCAGTTCGGCACCTCTGGATGCGTGGGCTGTGGGCGGTGCACCACATGGTGCCCGGCGGGAATCGACATCGTGCAGGAGACCCTCGCCCTGATCGGGCCAGCGGCTGATCGAGACAACACCGATCGGGACATTACTGATCGGGACATTACTGATCGGGCCAGTGACCATCGGGACAGTGGCCATCGGGCCAGTGACCATCGGGCCAGTGACCATCGGGACAGTGGAGGACCAGGAACAGCATGAGCACACTCGAGTCAGAACTGTTGGAGCACCCATTCCTCGCCGGGCTTGACCCAACTCTGGCCGCTCGCCTCGCCTCGCTCACTCAGCGTGTTGAGTTCCCTGCGGGAGCGTGGATTGCTCGTGTCGGAATGCCTGCTGACCAGTTCCTCATGGTCACTGACGGACGAGCGGGCATCGAGATCGCGGCGGCTGACATGAATCCCCTGATCGTGACCACGGTGCATCCCGGGGAGGTGCTGGGTTGGTCCTGGTTCGTTGAGCCTCACGAGTGGCAATTCGACGTCGTGGCGTTGAGTGAGCTGACGGCCTTGGCAATCGACGCTAAAGAGTTGCTGAGGGCCTGTGCCGCGGATGATGAACTTGGCTATCAGATCGGAACTCGGCTCATCCGCGTCGTTGCTTCCAGGCTTGGAGCGGCTCGTTATCAACTGATGGATGTGTATGGCAGTGCTCGCTAGAACCCCCGCGGAGGTGGGCCTCGATCCGCTACAGCCGGAGCCCTACGAGGTTGTGGCGCGGGTGGTTGAAACCGCCGACGTGGTGACCCTCACGCTTGAGCCGCGCGGGCGCCAGTTGGCGGACGTGGAACCCGGCCAATTCGTGATGTTGTGGGGGTTCGGCGTGGGCGAGATTCCCATTTCGGTGAGTGGTCTCGGGCCAAACGGGGCCATCAATCTGACAGTGCGCAACGTCGGCGCAGTCAGCGCATCTGTTGTGAACTGTGAGCTTGGAGCGCTGTTGGGAGTCCGGGGCCCGTTCGGAACTGCCTGGCCAGTGGCCGAGGCGACCGGGCTCGATGCGGTTGTTGTTGCGGGTGGACTTGGTCTTGCACCACTGCGGCTCGCGATCGACGCACTGGTGGCGAGTGCCTCGTTGACCTCCTCACGCGTGACGCTGATCATCGGTTCCCGCGAACCCGCACAATTGCTCTACCCCGAACACCTCCAACGGTGGATCGATGCTGGAGTCAACGTGGTTGTCACCGTCGATGCTGCGGACCGAACCTGGACTGGGGCAGTGGGCACGGCGACAGCGCTCATCGAGCGGCTCGCGGAGCCGCACCAGATAGCGTTTGTCTGCGGCCCAGAGATCATGATGACCACGGCCGCCCGAGCGCTCATCGCCAGTGGCACTCCTGCCGACCACGTGTACTTGTCACTTGAACGCAACATGCACTGCGCCATTGGCCACTGCGGACGCTGCCAACTTGGCCCCCTCATTCTGTGTCGCGATGGGGCGGTGGTTCGCTGGTCAGATGTGGGCGATCTTATGGAAGTGAGGCAACGATGACTCGGCCCACGGTTGCAGTGTGGAAGTTCGCCTCCTGCGATGGCTGCCAACTCACGATCCTCGATTGTGAAGATGAGTTGCTTGCTATTGCAGCAGCGCTCGACTTCCGCATGTTCCTTGAAGCTGGTCCTGAAGAAATGCTCGATCACTTCGATATCTCCCTTGTCGAAGGTTCAATCACCACCAATCACGACGCGGAGCGAATCCGAGAGGTTCGGGAGAGGTCGGGCATCGTAGTGACGATTGGTGCCTGCGCGACTGCTGGCGGTATTCAGGCGCTTCGCAACTACGCCGACGTTGAGGAATACACTCGCCACATCTATGCGCGGCCCGACTGGATCGACACGCTGGCCACGAGTACGCCCATCGCTCATCACATCAAGGTCGACCACGAGTTGCATGGCTGCCCGATCAACAAAGAGCAGCTCATCGCGACCATCACCGCGCTACTTGCTGGCAGAAGAACCCCCGTGACCAGCCATAGTGTGTGCGTGGAGTGCAAGCAGCGAGGGACTCCGTGCCTGTTGGTCTCCGAAGGCACGGCATGCCTCGGGCCAGTGACGCACGCCGGTTGTGGAGCGCTGTGCCCGTCGATCAATCGCGGCTGTTTTGGCTGTTTCGGGCCTTCTGAGTCCGCCAATCTTCCCGGACTCCTTGAAGTTCTGCGCGTGGCCGGCAATGACGAGCACGAGGTCCTGGCCTCGTTGCGCACATTCAACGTGACGAAGTTCGACACTGGAGCCACGCCATGACCCACGACCATCGTGCCCGCCGCTTCAACGTTGAGGCTCTGACCCGCGTCGAGGGGGAGGGCGGTCTCATTGTCGAGGTTCGTGATGGTGAGGTGGCGGACGTGCACCTCCGCATCTTCGAACCACCGCGGTTCTTCGAGGCCTTTCTGCGCGGTCGAGCCTACAGCGAACCGCCTGATATCACGGCTCGCATCTGCGGGATCTGTCCGGTCGCCTACCAGATGAGTGCGTGTCAGGCCATCGAGTCTGCATTGGGTGTGGAAGTGGACGCGCCACTGCGGGATCTGCGGCACCTTCTGTATTGCGGTGAGTGGATTGAGAGCCACACGTTGCACATTCACCTGCTCCACGCGCCCGACTTCCTCGGCTACCCAAGTGGCATCGCAATGGCCGCCGAGCACCGTTTCGAGGTGGAGCGGGGCCTGCAACTCAAGAAGCTCGGCAATCGCATCGTCGAGGTGGTTGGTGGTCGGGCTGTTCATCCGGTGAACGTCAAGATCGGTGGGTTCTACAGCACCCCGACGACAGCAACGATGGCTGCCCTCGCGGAGGAACTGCGGGCGGGCCTCGATGCGGCAAGCGAGATCGCCCGTTGGGTGGCCACGTTTCCGATGCCAGATCACGAGCTTCCCGATGGCACGGCTCTTGTCTCGTTGCGCCACCCCACGGAGTACCCAATGCTCGGTGAACGGCTGGTCAGCACCACTGGACTTGATATCGGTGTGGAGGAGTACTTGGACCACTTCGCAGAGGTACAGGTCGAGCACTCCACAGCGCTGCACGGGCAGATGCTGGCAGGGGGCGATTACCTGGTTGGTCCGCTCGCTCGATTCGCTCTGAACGCCGATCTTCTCGCCCCACGGGCAGCAGGTCTCGCCGCCGAGCTCGGGCTCACTTCGGCGGAACGCAACCCGTTTCGCAGCATTGTGGTGCGCGCCATCGAAACAGTCCACGCGTGCGAAGTCGCCCTCAGTATTGCCGAGCGATACCTCGTTCCGACGCGGGCCGCCGTGCCGGTGGAGGCTAGGGAGGGCATCGGCTGCGGGTGGACTGAAGCGCCACGTGGGCTGCTGTTCCACCGATACGAGATTGACGCTAATGGCTTGATCGCCGATGCACGCATCGTCCCGCCCACCTCACAGAACCAGCCAGTGATCGAACATGACCTGATTCACCTCATTGGCAATTCATTGCACCTCGACGACGCTGCGCTAGAACACATCTGCGAACAGGCAGTGCGCAACTATGACCCCTGCATCTCCTGCGCCACTCACTTCCTCGACCTCCGAGTGCTGCGGTCATGATCCCGCCGGTCACGGTGATCGGTATCGGCAACCCCTATCGACGCGATGACGGCGCCGCGGCAAGCGTTCTCGCTCGCCTTGGTCCCCTCGTCGATCCCGCCCAGGTTCGTCTCGTCGAGCTTGACGGAGAACCGGTTCGGCTCATCCAATCCTGGGAAGGCTCGCGTTCGGTGTGGCTGATCGACGCTGTTCGATCTGGACGTCGGGCCGGTTCCTTCCATGAAGTCTCCGCCGAACGCCTGGAGGAGATGGACGACCACGGCGTGCGGCTTGGGGGTGGCCACATGATGGGCCTCAGCGACGCGGTGGAACTCGCTCGGGTGCTTGACTGCCTCCCCCAAACCATCAGGGTTCTCGGCATTGAAGGAGTTGATTTCGCCGATGGCGTTGGGCTGAGTCGGGAGGTGGATTCTGGCTGCGCCGCGGCGGCAGTCCACCTGGCAGCGGAGATCGAGATCGACCTGAGCCATTAACAGATTCGGGGGAGCAGTTCTCCGAGCGGTAGGTCGATGACTCTGGTGCCGCCGATGGCGGTGTTGCCGACGACCATTCCTGGGTGGTCCGCAACGACTCGACCGATGACAACAGCGTCAACTCCAGCAGCGCATGAACGAAACGCGGCCAATGCTGCTTCCTCATCTTCTGCGGACACGAAGGCGATGACGCGGCCTTCGTTAGCAACTTGCAGAGGGTCGAGACCAAGGAGCGCGCACGCGCTACGAACCGTTGCTGAGACCGGAACCGTGATCTCGTCGATCTGCACCCCAACAGCGGCAGCGACTGCGATCTCGTTGAGTGCCGCCGCGACACCGCCGCGGGTTGGATCGCGGAGAACGTGTACATCGATGCCCGCGCTGAAGAGCGCGGCGACCAGCCCATGCACCGGCGCGGAATCGCTCACAACTGGTGAGCCGAACTCAAGTCCGTCACGAACGCTCATCACCGCGACGCCGTGCTGGCCGATTGGCCCCGAAACGATGATCACATCGCCGGGCTCGGCCCGCTCAGGCCGTACATCGACTCCTGACCGCAGGAGCCCGATTCCGGTGGTGGTGATGAAGACCCCATCGCCTCTGCCTCGCTCCACAACCTTGGTGTCGCCAGCGACGATAGCGACGCCAGCAGCTGCTGCCGCGGCGCTCATCGATTCGGCAATCCTGGAGAGCGTGTCCATTGACATGCCTTCCTCGATGATGAAGGCGGCCGATAGGTAGAGGGGCTCAGCGCCCGAGCAAGCAAGGTCGTTGACCGTGCCGTGCACCGCCAGCGAGCCGATGTCGCCGCCGGGGAAGA
>DORQ01000126.1:0-188 GCA_003514205.1 Acidimicrobiaceae bacterium | reverse complement strand
GAATCAGTGGTGAAGGCCAATTGCTGATCGCCAACGAGAACCACGGTGGAGTCAGCCTGTTGCGCAAGGAGCGGATTGTTGAGCGCCGGCAGGAAGACTGAGGAGATCAGTTCAGCCGTGAGCCGCCCACCGCCGCCGTGGCCCAGGACCACCTGGGGGCGCAGGCTCGTCGGAGTTGGGCAGGTCCA
>DORQ01000122.1:9373-9936 GCA_003514205.1 Acidimicrobiaceae bacterium | reverse complement strand
TGGCCCTCCTGCCAGAGAAACTCAGTGGTTCTCAGGAAGATCCGTGGTCGCTTCTCCCAGCGAACCACATTGTTCCAGAGGTTGAGCAACAGCGGAAGGTCCCGATAGGACTGCACCCATTTCGCCATGTACTCACCAACCACAGTCTCCGAGGTTGGGCGCACCACGATGGGTTCTTCAAGGGTCTTTCCCCCCGCAATGGTGACGATGGCAAGCTCGGGCGAGAATCCCTCGACGTGCTCAGCTTCCCGCGTGAGGTAGCTCTCGGGGATGAACATCGGGAAGTAGGCGTTCTCGGCGCCAGCTTCTTTGATTCGTTCATCCACCGCTGCCTGCATCCGCTCCCAGATCGCAAACGCGTAGGGCCGGATGACCATCGTGCCCCGAACGGGACCGTTGTCGGCGAGTTCCGCCTTGTTCAAGACATCTTGATACCACTGCGGGAAATCAACAGATTGCGGGGTGAGCACGGGAGCTTTAGCCATAAGGCCACGATCCTACCGGCTCAGACTTACCGTCTCTGCCGCCGACGGACGGGAGAGCTGCACTCAATTCCAGCGCAA
>DORQ01000122.1:0-9172 GCA_003514205.1 Acidimicrobiaceae bacterium | reverse complement strand
TCCTGATTCAAGCAGACCAGAGGCTGGGTCTCGTTGGGCTCACCAGCAATCGCACCTGAACTCTGAGCCTCGATGAGCTCCGCGAGGTAGTTACGGTCTGCCGCTGATCCCACGAGACAGTCAATCTGTTGTGTCGGAATGCCAGTCTTGGTGAACTCTGGGCGGTAGGAGCGTCCGCGCAGCTCAGCTAGGCGAGCCTCACTCACACAGCTGAGCTCTACCAACGTGGTTCCTGCAGCGAAGGAACTCAGCCGCGCCGGTGCTGCACGAAGTGCGGCATCGATGCATTGTGACTCTGCAGCGGTTGCTCCCTGGGCCGTGCGCCGGGCGAGGAGCGGGGGAAGGTCCACTTCGAGCGCATCGGCATCGGCAATTGCACCACTCAACGCCGAGAGTTTGTCGAGCAGTTCTGAAGGCGCACAGTCAGACGCGAAGTTCGCAAGCAGCAGACGTTCGAGTTCTCCGTTGGTTTTCAATGCCGGCGGAATTGCCACCGCGTTTCCGCTCGCTGGCTGAAGACCAATCAACCCGTCCGGCGTTGGGGCTGGGAGCACTTCGAATGGCCCATCGCTGCCGGAGTTCACCACGCACTGAGCCTGATCTGGACTCAGACCGACTGCGAGCATGAGCTCTGCGGAGTCGTCGGGCGGTCGAGCAGGAATTGTGGATCCTGGCAAAGTTGTTGTCTCAGCGCCAGATTCGGTCGCTGGGGTCGCAGGCGTCGACTGCAGTTCCTCAGGTGTCAATGCGTTCACCACAGTTGTTCGCGGCGGGTCAGCGGCGTTGTCAGAACACCCGCCCAGCAGGCCCACACAACCGCACGCCGTGAACAGCGCTGTTGCTACTGCTGCTCGCGGATACCTCGCCGTCGATCGCGACACGGGCACGTCAGATCTTTCGAATCAATTCAACCCGTTGCTCTGATGCGTTTGCATCCTCGCCTTGGGTCTGCAGCAACTGGTCACGATCGGCTTCTGCCGCAGCCTTCGCCGCGTGAAGGTCGCCTCGTTCCAGGGCCCGCTCGATGCCGTGCTCAACAATGAACTCAGCCCATTCAACAAGCGTCTCGACCATCTCGTCCTCGGGAACCACTGCGACGTTGGTTCCACGAACAAAGAGGTGACCGCGTTTGTTTCCTGCAGCTATGCCGATGTCGGCGTCGCGTGCCTCGCCCGGACCATTCACGACGCAGCCCATCACGGCCACTTGAAGGGGAATCTGTCGATCCCCAAAGGCAGCTTGTGCCTGTTCAGCGATCGCAATCACATCAACCTCGGCGCGTCCGCAGGAGGGACATGCGATCAGGTCGACGTTCTTCCGTTCGCGAAGACCAAGTGCCTCGAGAAGCTGACGACCAGCGCGAGCCTCTTCCACTGGGTCCGCGGTGAGGGAATAGCGGATGGTGTCACCGATGCCTTCCGCGAGCAGCGTCGCGATTCCCGCAGTTGCCTTCAACAGCCCGGCCGACCCTGGTCCTGCCTCGGTGACGCCGAGGTGAAGTGGGTGATCGGTCACCTCAGCGAGCTGACGGTAGGCCTCGATCATCAATGGAACATTGGAGGCCTTGACCGAGATCTTCACATCATCGAATCCGACCTCAGCGAAGTACTCCAGCTCCATCATCGCCGATTCAACCATTGCCTCTGGGGTGACCTTGCCGCCATATTTCTGATACAGCCGCTCATCCAGCGAACCACCGTTGACACCAATTCGGATCGGCACTCCTCGATCACGACATTCGGCGGCAACCAACTTGATGTGCTCTGGATTGCGAATATTGCCAGGATTCAAGCGCAAGCACGCAACACCTGCCTCCAATGCGGCGAGCGCCATCTTGTACTGATGATGGATATCGGCAACCACCGGCAACGGCGAGCGCGGAACTATTCGGGCCAGACCTTCAGCAGCATCGAGATCGTTGCAGGTGCAGCGCACGATGTCGCAGCCGGCCATGGCAAGGTCGTAAATCTGCTGAAGCGTCCCATCTACATCGGCAGTCTTGGTGGTGGTCATCGATTGGATGGAGATCGGCGCTCCTCCGCCAACTGGGATCGCTCCAACCATGACCTGGCGGGTCTCGCGACGGGGAAAACTGACAGAGTGGGCATCCATGCTCGAAGACTACCGAAGCCCTGCGGGTACCAGTTAGATCTTCACAGGATCTGCAAGATCGAGATACAGCGACATCAACCCAAGTGACCCAAGTAGGAGCAATACGAGCAGGGAGACAGGAACAAGGCGTTGCGCATCCACCATGTACCGCTTGCCATCGCGGGCAATCAACTCACGAACTCGCTCGTAGCAGGCAACCACCACATGGCCGCCATCGAGTGGAGTCAGTGGCAACAGATTCAGGATTCCGACTGCAATGTTGATCGCAATGAGGAGCTGAACCACTGAGATCCACCCTGATTCCTCAAAGCCGCTTGAGCCTGCTCGAATCGCACCGACGATGGAGATCATTCGATTGTTATCGGGCGAGTTCGCTCCACCAAGTGCTTCCTGCGGGGTTGGCTTATCAGCAACCGTCGTCTCACCCGGAGCTGTGGAGAACACCCGTGACGCGAATGCACCAACGCCGCTCGGGGAGAAGAAGCTCCCCATCCCCACCACTGTCTGCTTCGCGATCATCCCGAAACGGGAGAAGGTCTCTGGAATCGCTTCGCTCACGCCAAGGGGCACCGCGACTACCTCCTGACCGACACCGAAGAAACCTCTCGGATCGCTCGCAGCCACGCCCCCGCCAAAGTCGACTTTGATCTCCTGATTCGTGTCGGATCCCTTGGAAAGCACGGACAAGCGCAGGGTCCCCTGAGACTCGTACCGAGGCTCGCTCAACAATGTGCCAACCTCGTCAATCGAGGTCAGCGGTTTTCCATCGATGGCAGTGACCACGTCGCCATCTTGAAGCCCTGCGCCCGCGATTCGGCCACCCTGTAGGAGGGAGGTGGCCAATCGGCCGTCGGTGGTTTCAAACAGCACCAGATCCTCGCCGATGGTTCCAAAGATATTCAGTCGTTGAGCTGTGCGGGCCGTGCCAGTCATCGTCGTTCCGTCACGCTCAAAAGTTGCCGTGACCATCTTCCCGCCCGAAGCACGTGCCACGTCCACCATGTCTGAGAACGTTTCTGTTCTGGTGTCGTTCAAGCTGATGAGTCGGTCCCCCGCCTTCATCCCCATCTGATCCGCTGTACTTCCAGCAACAACCTCGCGGATCAGCCAGTCTCGCTCATCTTGTATCCCGCTATTGGTGAGCGCGATGAACAGCAGGATCAGCGCCATGAGAAAATGCATGGTTGAGCCCGCAACGGCCACCCCCAGGCGTGCCCAGAAGCCCTTGACCCGATAAGTCTTATCCTCGTCGCCAGGCGCGACTTCCTCGTTACTGACCATCCCAATGATCTTGACGTAGGCACCGGCGGGAATAGCTTTCAGGCCGAACTCCACGTCGCCTCGTCGGAACGACGCAATTCGCGGGCCGAACCCGATCATGAATTCGGTGACTTTCATCCCTGATCGGCGGGCCATCACATAGTGACCGAGTTCATGCATGAAAATGATGAACACGATGGAGGCGACGAGAATCAGCGTGGAGGTGCCGCCAAAGACCAGCATCGCCACGATCCCCGCCAATAGCCCAAGGGCTGGCATCACCGCCACGTACGGCTTGCCAATCTCAGCCCGGAAACCCGGTTCACCGCTGCGACCGAACCAATCGGGATCCATTGGCTCAGCGTCATTGGTACCGTCTGGGACAGCGTCACCATCCGCAGCTGTTCCGCCGACCCCACCAGCGGGGTCGAAATCAGGATCGAGTGGCGCATTGCTGCGCTCAGACTGGAATTCAGGTATCTCAGCGCTGGGGGTGTGCTGGCTCAACGGGGCTCCAACTGCGAAATGTGTGTAGCGGCGATTCGGCGGGCGGTGCTATCTGCGGCCAAGACCGCGTCGACACTGTCTGCCACGCTACCGTCCCAATCCTGCAAAGTGGCGTCGTTCACGGCCGCTATGTCGAGCCAGCCGATCCTGCCCTCAAGAAAGGCCTCAACAGCTACCTCGTTCGATGCAGATAGCCAGGCCGGAGCTGTTTCTCCAGCACGGCCAGCAGCAAATGCAAGCGATAGACAGCGAAAGGTATCGAGGTCGGGTGGTTCAAAGTGCAGTGCGAACGGCTTGGAAAAGTCCATCGATCCAAAGGGGATCTGATGGCGATTTGGCCACGACAAGGCGTAGCCAATAGGAAGCCGCATATCGGGTTGCGACAGCTGGGCAATTGTTGATCCATCGGTGAACGTGGCCATCGAATGCACGATTGATTCTGGATGAACCACCACTTCGATGCTGTCGTAGCCCACGCCGAACAACTCGTGCGCCTCGATCACTTCGAGCCCCTTGTTCATCAAGGTCGAAGAATCCACGGTGATTTTGGGTCCCATCGACCAGGTGGGATGCGCAAGCGCTTGCTCCAAGGTCACTGATGCACACCACTCGGCGTCGCGCCCCCGAAACGGACCTCCCGATGCAGTCAACACCACCGACGACAGGCGTGATCCGCCGGGCCCTGAGCTTCCCGAACGAAGGCACTGGTGAATGGCACAGTGCTCAGAATCCACCGGAATCAACTCCGCCCCCGGAACCAATCGCAACGGCTGCACAATCGGTCCCGCTGCGATGAGCGACTCCTTGTTTGCCAGCCCAAGGCGTTTACCTGCCGACAATGTGGCGAGCGTGACACCGAGACCAGCGAACCCAACCACACCATTGATCGTGACATCTGCCTCCGCTGCTGCAGCACCTAGCGCATCCAGGCCAGCCTCGACCTGAACACCCTGTGGCACCCGCCGTTGGAGGTCAGACGCCAACGTCTCGTCCACGATGACGACGAGGTCGGGCGTACAGAGCTCAGCCTGACGCACCAGCAGGTCCACATTGCTGTGTGCGCTCAACACACCGACGCGAAGCGACTCAGGCGCCGACGCAATGACCTCAAGTGTCTGGGTACCAATGGATCCGGTGGAACCCATCACTGCTACTGATTCCATGATCTCGTCATGCTAGGCCACGTGCGCAGCATGGCCAGAGCGTGAAGGGTGGGCGGAGGGTGCGTGGTGGCCGCGGGTGGGCGCTGACACCTTGCCAAAGAGTTTGTGCCGCTCGTCAGAAGAAAGCGGGAGCACCCAGGTTCATGAAATGCGCCATGAAATAGGCCGTTGGAAGCACGAACAGCATTCCATCGAATCGGTCGAGCACTCCACCGTGTCCCGGAAGGAGTGTTCCCATGTCTTTGACGCCGAGATCACGTTTGATGGCCGATTCGCACAAGTCACCCACCGGAGCCATCAAGGCACAAATGAGGCAGAATCGAAACGTTGTCGCCCAATCCACACCAACGGGATGGAGCTTTCCAAAGTGGATGATGACGAAAGAAACCAACAGGCCTGCTGCCACTCCCCCTCCGAAACCCTCCCAAGTCTTGTTCGGGCTTTGCGCGTTGAGGGGAGTTCTGCCCCAGGTTCGACCCACGAAATAGGCACACACGTCGTACGCCACCGTGATGATCACAGCCGACAGCACAATGCCGATGCCCTGGTTTGGCGCATTGGGAGCCTCGTATGGCCGGGCCACGCCGAGAGACAGGGTTGCGAAGGAACCCAAGCCACCAATGTAGGCAACGCCAAGCAAGGTGACACCGAGGTTCATCACCGATCCCTCACCAGGCTGCACGAAGAGCGCCCACGCGAGCCCTGCCAAGGTCAGCACTCCAAAGATGATCGGGTAAGCAAAGAATGCCTTATACAGCGGGGCAACGGCGAGTGCCCCAACGGCGAGCACGCCGAGCATGGTCTGAGGTCGGTAACCCGAGGTTTGCAGCGCAGTGAAAAACTCCGCAGCGCAAGCCAACAGCACCACAGCAATCAAGACCATCGAGGCAACTGCACCCAATTTGAAGCACAACACTCCAACGCCGAGCAGACCGACTCCAACAGCGGCCGCAAGTGGAACGTTCCGACTACTTGAGGCGGTTTCTCTAGTGGTTGCAGATGCTCGAGCACTCGCTCTCGGCCCGCCCGGGCCCGTTGACCCAGGGCGTCGTCGTCGCGGTTGAGGCGGCGTTCGTACCTGCGACCTACCCGTCGCACCGACTGATTCCAGATCCGTGGGATCCGAGACATCAGTCAAGTCGTCTGAAGGAGCGGGTGAGGGCGTGCCGCGAGGTGCAGCCGAGGACCGAGCGGAGGACTCTTGGGACGGCATTGAGGTATCAGTGAGGTCCGCGATCGCCTCGAAAAAATCGGTAGAGGACTGACGCGGCTCAAGAGCACCAAGCTTTGGCGCGTCATCCATGAGGTGGCCGAGCCCACCGTCGGCCTCAAACTGGGCCTCAGTGTCTCGCCATCGTGGTTGGTCACTCAGGCTCGACCAGCTCGCGTCGGATTCCTCACCAATAACCACCTTGGGAACCTGCCCGGTTGGCGGATCCGAGTAATGGGGAAGCACGAATGACTCTGATGGCGCAACCGCTGGGATCTCGGTGACGCTCTCTGGTTCCATCTGCTGCGAGGAAGCACTCACACTCGGTGATTCGGGGAACGACGCTCGTTGTTGGCCGACGCTCGCCTCAGTTGACCTCGGCGCACCTCCGTCAACTTCACCTGCCGCCGCCGCTTCACCCGCTTCGCGAGCACCGATGATTCTCACGCCCTCGGTCGGCGGCAGTTGGGGGTCTCGAGGTAGGGAGGGCGGGGCGGAGTTTTCATCCTCTGGATTCCAGTTGTCTTCGGTCATCAGCCCTCCATCAACTCCACAGTCTTCGCCTCCAAGGCAGCTTCGATTTCGGCCTCATACTTCTTGGTCAGCTTGTCGAGATCATCTTCGCCTCGCCGGCATTCGTCCTCGGTGATCTCGCTGTCCTTTTGAAATGACTCAAGGTCCTTTCGACCATCCCTCCGGACCGCACGAATTGCCGTTCGCCCATCCTCAGCCTTGGACTTGACCATCTTCACGAACTCTTTGCGGCGCTCCTCGGTGAGCGAAGGAAATCCAAGCCGGATTTGAACACCGTCATTGGAAGGATTCAGCCCAAGATTTGCCTCACGAATCGATCGTTCAATAGCTGGAATAGACGCCTTGTCAAAGGGAGTGATGACCAGCATGCGGGCCTCAGGAACGGAAAACGATGCAAGTTGTTGGAGTGGCACGGTGCCTCCGTAGTACTCAACGGGAAGCTTCTCCACGAGCCCGGAGTTGGCACGACCGCTGCGGACCCCCGCGAACTCGTTTCTGGCGTGCGCGGTCGCCTTGGCCATACGTTCGGCGGCGTCCTCGCGGACTGCTTGAACTAACTCTTCTGACATCCTCACAGCCTCGCACACTCGATGGGCCGCGCGGTGCCATCCAGCGCGCGGATCCTTGGGTTGTTCGCGATTTCGAGGCCGCTACGCCTCCATGGAGACGGTGGTTCCCACAGTGTCACCGAGAAGTATCTTCCTGATGAGATCCTCGCCCATGAGGTCGAAAACGACGATCGGGATGTCATTGTCCATGCAGAGCGTGATGGCGGTGGAATCCATGACTTTCAGGCCGCGATTGAGGACATCGATGTAGCTAACATTCCGAAGCAGCGTTGCATCTGGGTTTGTGCGCGGATCATCGGTGTATACACCGTCAGTGCCGTTCTTGCCCATCAGAATCGCGCCAGCTTCGATTTCAACCGCTCGAAGCGCTGCAGTGGTGTCAGTGGTGAAAAAGGGATTGCCAGTGCCGCCGGCGAAGATGACAACCCTGCCTTTTTCGAGATGACGAATCGCTCGACGACGAATATATGGTTCTGCCACCTGCGACATATGGATCGCGCTCTGGACGCGAGTGGGTTGGCCCAATCTCTCCAAGGTCTCTTGAAGCGCAAGTCCGTTGATCACTGTTGCCAGCATGCCCATGTAGTCGGCTTGGGCGCGGTCCATACCTGCGCCGGCTCCAGTCATGCCTCGCCAGATGTTGCCGCCCCCAACAACCACGGCCAGGTCGACCGCCATTGTTTGCTTCACATCGATGATTGACTGCGCGATCTGTGCAACGATTTCGCCGTCGATGCCGAATCCTTGGTCTCCTGCGAATGCTTCGCCGGACAGTTTCAAAAGAACCCTCGGCCAACGTGCCAAGGGTTCTGGTGAGGTCTCTGAGTTCATGAGGTCCTAGGTAGTCGTGAGGCTGATGTCTAGTGTCCGATAACCGCCAGAGCAAAGCGGACAATTGATCCGCTGCCGAGGCGCTCTTGCACAGTTTCTTTGTCCCCGAACATACCCTGCTCTGGCAGGACGCGCTCGGCGAACCATGAGCCCACTCGGCCCTCAACGATCTTTGGGATGGCAGCTTCTGGTTTGCCCTCTTTGCGAGTGAGTTCTTCGAATCCTTCGGTCGCCTTGGCAACGAGTGCCGGGTCGACCTCGTCGCGGCTCATCGCCGACGGCTTAGCGAACGCGATATGAAGTGACACCTCGTGTGCAAGCTCTGCATCGACACCGTTGAGCTCAACCAACACGCCAACGGTTCCGCGGCCGTCCTGCTCGTGGAGGTAGGTGTCGAGCGTGTTGCCCGCCGCAGCCTCAAAGCGCTCGACCTTGCCAAGCACGATGTTCTCCTTCTTCTGAAGCTTCAGCGTGTCGAGATCCTCAGCGAGTGAGTCGACAGCGCCAACTCCATCCGCAAGCACTGCCTCAGCCATCCGTTGTACGAGTGAGACAAAATCAGCCGACTTTGCGGAGAAATCAGTTTCGGCCTTCAGCTCGACGAGCGCCGCAACAGAATCAGACTGGGCAATAGCAACTGCACCCTGGTTGTTCTCTCGATCCTCGAGGGTCGCAACTTTCGTAAGACCCTTCTCACGGAGGATGCGGGCTGCACGATCGCGATCACCGTCGGCCTCGACGAGGGCCTTCTTTGCATCCATCATTCCGGCGCCTGTTGCGTCTCGAAGGGACTTCACATCCTTGGCGGTGATTTCAGCCATGGTTACTCCTGATCTTGATTTCTTCTACGGGGACTTTTGTGGGTACCGCCCCAGTGGGCGGCGAGCTTGCGGGCCGGCTTTCCCCCCGCCTGGTGGGCCCGAGGGCAAAGAAGGGGTGAACTACTCGGGGGCCTCGGCCCCCTCGGGCTCGGCGACAGCCCCTCC